>CAZYWQ010000001.1:0-18071 GCA_964651675.1 uncultured Candidatus Sumerlaeota bacterium
TTCCTTAGTTGAAAAAGTTCCCTGCAGAAGAAGTATGAAAACGAACTTCTTCTATCAACCTTTAGTACAAAACAATTACATAATATAAAATCTGAGGTAACGCAATATATTTTCGTGGGATTAATGGGAGATCAACAAAATGTTGGGGCTTGATTTATCAAGCCCTTCCCAGAGGAATTTTTTGGATAATAACGGGTTCGATAGATCGAATCTCTGCAGTTTTTACTCTTCTGAGTAGATTGGATTCGATAGGTACCGTTCACCAAAATCAGGAATTATGGCTACTATGAGTTTACCTTTATTTTCATCTCTCTTACCAACTTCAAGTGCTGCCCAGCTTATTGCTCCTGAGGATATCCCGACAAAAATACCTTCTTCTCTTGCTAATTTACGGGATGTGGCAAAGGCATCTTCGGTGGTTACAGTAAATACTTCATCATAAATTTTTGTATCGAGAACATCGGGAATAAAACCTGCTCCAATACCTTGAATCTTATGTGGTCCCGGTTGACCACCTGATAAAACAGGTGAATCCTTCGGTTCTACGGCAACTATTTTTATATTATTCTTTTTAGATTTCAGAAATCTCCCAGTACCTGTTATGGTTCCTCCTGTTCCAACACCAGCAACGAGAATATCAATCTTCTCATCAGTATCACGCCAGATTTCTGGTCCGGTCGTCTCTTCGTGAATTTTTGGATTGGAAAGATTCTTGAATTGCTGTGGCATATAAGAGTTGGGGATTTCTTTGAGAAGTTCCCTTGCTTTTTCGATAGCACCTTTCATTCCTTTTTCAGCAGGAGTGAGAATAACTTCAGCACCATATGCCTTGAGAATTTTTCTCCGTTCTATTGTCATAGATTCCGGCATCGTTAAAATTAATTTGTATCCACGGCTTGCACAAACAAAGGCTAATCCAATACCTGTATTCCCACTTGTGGGTTCTATAATCGTTGCATTGCTATTGATAATTTCTCTTTCTTCAGCATCTTTGATCATACTTAAACCAATTCTGTCTTTGATACTGTGGGCAGGATTGAAGGACTCAAGCTTCAAAACAATGCGTGCAACACAATCTTTATTTATCCTTTTGAGCTGCACTAATGGTGTATTTCCGATAAGTTCAGTTATATCCTTCGCAATCTTTGGCATTGTATTTCCTCCGTCTAAGAATATTTCTTATACTACCATTCATTAAAAATAAAAGTACAAAATTGAGGCGATTGATATTTTGCAAAACAAAGATATGAGAACCGAATTTCAATTTCAAGGGAATATAATATTATTTTGTTAAATTATAATGGGGATTACAATTTTGATCCTTAAGATAATGTTTTTAATCAATTAAAGGAGGATTATGTTGGAATGATTTTATCTTTTGTCGTTTTCGGTTAGTTTAGGAGACATCAATAAATAGTAAACGACAAGAGATATGATGAATCCAATGAAAAAACCATAAGGGTAAATTGCATTGAAAAAGTTTTTCAAAGGAAATTGAGGGAATATATGCATTTTGAATAAAAATCCTGGTAGACTTGGTAAAATGCCAATGATTAACGCGATGATAGCACGATTGTTGATCCCTTTGTCGAATCTATAGATACCAGCCTTTTCATAAAGATTGGCAGGATTGAGGGTTGATCTATGTATCAGAAAATAATCGCATAACATAATACCGAGAACGGGAGTTAGTATTGTAGCGTAGGCAACTAACCAGGAAAATATGTATTCACGAAAACCACCATAAAGTTTCCAGGGGATAATGAGGGTTCCCAGAAGTGCGGTGATTAGTGCGCCACCTTTAAAACCAATTTTTTTCGGTGATAGACTGGAAATTGCCATTCCTCCTGCTACTAAATTTACGACTGTATTTGTCGTGACACCAGCGATAAGAATACCTAATATTGCTATCAGGACAACAATTGGATTTGTTGAGCTGGCAAATATCTCGACTGGATCCCAAACATATCTGCTAAATACTGCAAATGTGGAAGAGGTAATTGCTATTCCCGATAATGCGAAAAGTGTCATCGTTATCGGGAGACTGAAGGATTGCCCGATGATATGGTCTCTTTGACTTTTTGCGTATCTTGTAAAATCAGCGATGTTTATCGATAGTGGCAACCAGTAAGCTATCATAATAGAAAAATTGGGGAAGAAAACTTTAAGGAAATCAGCGGTATTGGTGAGAGAGGATTTTTTTCTGATCATAGCGCCCCAATCACCACTTTTTTTCTCCATTAAAATAATAAATGCGATCATTAGGATCACTAAGATCGGAGCAGCAATGGCGCAGATATGCCTTAGTAATCTTACTCTACCATTTATAACAATGAGATTCAAAAGAAGTACGATGAAATAACAACAAAATTCCACATAATTTAATCCTAATATTTTGCCGTGAGTGGAATCGGCAACTTGAGGGAAAACTCCGCTTATAATTAGATAGATGGCATAAGCTGTAATCCAGGTCTGTAGACCAAACCATAAACAGGCAACACCGGCTCGTAATATTGCAGGGAACCTTGCTCCGTATATTCCAAAAGAGGCTCTGAGCAAAACAGGAGATGATAGTCCATATTTTGCTCCGGAATGACTGCTGAGAATCATAGGAATGAGTACTATCACATTGGCTACTAAAACAGTCAATATAGCTTGCCACCAACTCATTCCTTCTGCAATCATTATACTTGTACTTGTATAACTTGTGATACAGATAACAATGCTTACCCATAGGGTAATATAGTGAAACATCCCCCAATTTCTATCAACGAGCTTGATGGGTGTTAAGTCCTCATTATTGAGTTTGCTTTCAGAAAGGTCGTCGGTTATTTCGTAAAGTCCCTTTCCATATAATCCTTGAAACTCTTTCAACTTTTTATCCTCGATAGTAAAATGACAGTTGGACGCTTTTAAAATTTATTGAATATGTAAGATAAATGTAAAGGAGAGTAAAAATCAATCTAAAATTGATATTTTGTGAAATTATATGGACGGGATGGACAGGATGGCGGGATGGACGGAATGGACAGAACGAAGTTGCCACAGGCAGTCTACGGCGCTGTCCCTCTTTTCAAGTATTTCGGAGATTTATATTTACAGTCTTAAGGCAATAGCTTCAAAATGTCTTGATAAGTCTCAGGTCTTCTGTCGCGGTAGAACTGCCAGACTTTTCGAACTTCTGAAATCAAATCGAGATTCAAATCCGCTATAACTATATCATCCTTGTCTCTTTTTCCAATGGCAATCAGAGTACCTCTCGGATCACAGAAGTAACTATTACCGTAGAATTCACCAATGTTCCAGGGTTTTTCCCAACCAACTCTGTTGATAGCTCCTATAAAAAATTGATTGAAGACGCAATGAGCAGGTTGTTCAAGTTTCCATAGATATTCAGAAAGTCCTGCTACAGTTGCTGATGGATTGAATACGATCTCAGCACCCTGGAGTCCTAATATCCGCGCACCTTCGGGGAAATGTCTGTCGTAACATAAATAAATTCCCACTTTTCCGATTTTGGTGTCGAAGACAGGATAGCTAAGATTCCCTGGTTTGAAATAGAATTTCTCCCAAAATCCGGGTTCACAATGCGGAATGTGAACCTTCCGAAATTTGCCTAAATATTTCCCATCTCCATCGATTATAAAAGCAGTGTTGTAATAAACTCCTGTGATACATTCTTCAATGATTGGTACAACAAGAACGATTTTAAGTTTTTTGGCAAGCTGAATCATCAGCTTTGTTGTCTTGCCATCGGGTATTTTTTCTGCGGCATCGTACCAGCGGATATTTTGTTCTGCAGGGAAATATGGTAAAAAGAAAAGTTCCTGTAGACATACAATCTCAGCATTTTTTTTTGCGGCTTTTTCAATTAGTGCTATGTTTTTATCAATCATCTTCTTTTTAATTTTGGATAATGGAGAAGAAGATGATTCATTCAATTTTGTTTGAATTAATGCTCCCCTGACAATTCTCGACATAATCTCACTCCACTTTTGTTAGTTTCGATTAAATTATTTAATAAAGCCAATTTTTGAGGGGGGCCACCATCGGAAAAATGCTTTTCCTTTTAAATTCAAATATGGGATTCCACCCCATTTTCTACTATCAAGGCTGTTGCGTGAGTTGTCACCAAATCCATAAAATTCATTCTCTGGGATTCTTATATCATTTTCAGGATATAAAAAATTTGCCCAATTGAAATAGTATATCTTGGCAATTTGCTCTGGATTGGTAACTACTTCATCATTAATGTAAAGATGCCCGTCTTTTATGGAAATGGTCTCTCCACCGAATCCTACAAGTCTTTTTATGAAATAAGGTTTGTTAGGATCGTATATGTTCTCTGGAACTTTGAATACAACTGGATCTCCGCGTTTTGGCATATTGAAAAAATAAGCAAGCTTGTTTACCAATATCCTGTCATTTCTCTGTTTTATATTCCTAACATATTTATACTCTGGTAAGACAAATAAAGGTGGTTCCTTATAGCCGTTACCATCCTTTAGAAAAACTAACATTACTCTACCGCGATGTTTATTTACAGGATTTACAATAATTAAATCTTTGTCGCCATCATTGTCCCAGTCTTTTTCAGCGATCCAATCACCAACAAGTGTTGGTGTCATAGAGCCTGTCGGTATCTTATAAAGTTCCACAACAAATGTGCGTATTAACATTGCTAAAAAGAAGGCAAAGACAAAAGCATCAGTCCATTCCCTAATCCATAAATAAAATCGCTCTTTTTTACTTAAACTCTTTTTATCGATTACTTTGGATTTTCTCTTTTTTGTCATTGTCCTGTTTTCTTTGATTCGCTACCTTATAAAATTTAATTTTCTGAATGCCCAATATCTTAAAAATGCCTTACCTTTCAATTGATTTATACTTACTCCTCCCCATTTCCTGCTGTCAAAGCTGCTTCCACTGTTATCACCAAAAAGATAATATTTATCCTGCGGTATTTCTCTCACGATTCCATCCAAAAGTTCATAGTCGTTTTCGTAGTATATTTCAGTAATTCTTTCAGGATTTTTCACCTCTTTTCCGTTAACATACAAAGAACCATCAAATACCTGAATATTTTCTTTGGGTAAACCCACAACTCTTTTAATAAAGTAGGGTTTATCGAATGAATAAATACTTTCTGGGACTTTAAAGACAGCCACATCACCCCTTTTTGGCTCTGTAAACCAGTATACGAACTTGTTTACTAAAACTTTGTCATACTCATATTTGCCCTCCTCAACAGGTTCTAATGGTAAAAATTCTGTTGCTAATCGAGGAGGCATCTCGTACCAATGGTCATTCTTTAAAAAAAGATATTTCGGAATGCTATAGTCAAAATGTTGATTATCGCCAAGAACAATTAAATCATCTTTACCATCGTTATTGACATCTTTCTCCGCAACAAATCCGCCAATAAGAGTAGGAATCATCGAACCCGTAGGAATCTTATATATTTCGACCACAAAGCCTCGGATGAATGTCGTAATCAGCATCGCAATAATAAACGCATCAAGACATTCTCTGAGGAAATGACTTATTTTCCGCTCCTGAACCTGTTCAACTCCAGATGACATAAAAAAATATTCCAAGTAATGTTCTGTTATTTAAAAATAGAGGACAGACAAAAGCTGTCTGTCCCCATTTAAATTTTATAATTGAAAGTAATGAGAAAAATGATTTATCTAATCTCTAAGATATCATTAAGTCCCATTAAGTCGATTTCTATATCCACTTCACAGGTGCCATCATCGAGGTATCTTCTGTCGGTTTCGATAGCTCCTCGAATAAATGCCTGAAATCGTGTTCTGATTCTATCACTTCTTGTGACAAAGTCTCTTACATAAGTTTCGGAGGATACTTGAACACCTCTTACTGATTCAGCGAGGTTTCTTAAGGCATCGGCTTTAGCTGCTCTTGCTGCTAATAGTTTGCCTTGAGCCGTTCCCTCTTTACCTGCTGGTGGAACTCCGCTACCTGTTGCTTTGATAGTTACTCTTGTCCATTCTGGTATGGGTCTAAAAGGATCTTCGTCGGGTATATCTTCTCTAACAGGATTGGGAGCGCCATAACCGGTGGCTCTGATGTATTGTCCTTCGTACCTGAAGGCTCGTCTTAAAGCTCTTTGCAACGATCTAACACTAATCTCAACATCGACTTCACAGGTTCCATCATCCTGGTATCTGACATCGGTGACTTTGGCTCCTCTTAAAATAACATTGAGTCTTGTTCTTATGACATCGTTTTCCGTTACGAAGTTTTTAACAGTAGTTTGTGAGTCAATTCTAAGACCGTATATGGTCTCGGAGAGATTTCTATAAGCATCAAGTTGAGCGGCTCTTTTTGCCATTAATTTTGCCTGAGCTTCGGTCTCTACTACAGTCGTTTGTGCGTAGCTAATGCCAACGAGTAATAATCCGATTGATACTAAAATTGCTGTTATGAAAAGTTTTTTCATTTTGAACCTCCTTTGTTATCTTACTAATGATCTGACTTTGTTGAAATCTATTCTTAATTCTACTTCATAGGCACCATCTTCATTCCAGCCTTCATTGACAACTTCTGAGCCTCTTATTAAACCTCTTACATTGGAGCGAATTCGATCATGTCTAAGCATAAAATCTTCGACACTGCTTGTAGAATCGATTGCCATTCCTTTTACTGTTTCGAGAAGTTGTCTTTCAGCATCTATTCTGGCTGCTCTTCTTGCCATTGCCTTTGCTTGAGCTGGATTTCTGCCTTGTTGAGGTACGCCTAAGCCTGTTGCGTAAACATAATTGGGCGCCATCGGTCGTCTCGCACAACCTATCATTAGAGGTAGGATTATTAATGTTAATGATAGAAGTACAATGATTGATTTTCTATTCATTAAATGAACCCTCCTTTGTTAAATAAAGAAGCATTATGATAATTTTATATATTATACTTCTTATTTTTCTTATACTTTTGTCAAACACTTTATTCGACGAATGATAATTTGATATTATTCATAGAGTGTAAGAAAAATTTTGCTTCGGAGTAGAAGATTGAAATAGTATTTCTGTGTGGACTTTGTATTATATTGGTTTAACACATCTTCTTTATTTTTTGTTTGAAGAGGTTGATAAGATTGTAACGATTCCGCAATTACCGTTAACCTGGATCATCTGTCCATTTTTAATGATTTTCGTAGCAGGACCAACATTTGCCACTGCAGGAATGCCATATTCACGGGCAATGATACTTCCGTGACTGAGAATTCCTCCCATATCCATCACAATAGCGGAGGCATTAAGAAAATAGGGTGTCCAGCCCGGGTCAGTGAATGGAACTACAAGGATTTCTCCTGGTCGGACCTGGTCATTGCCAGCTTGTAAGATTACTCGTGCGGGTCCTGTTACTATTCCGGGATTTATTGCTACTCCAGCTAGTGTTTTGCAGTTTTCATTTATTGTTTCGTAAACAGCATTGTCTGGATTGAATTCTCCTACAACTACTGGAGGTGGTGTAATAGATAGATTCTTTTCGTATTCATTGCGTCTGATTCTGATTTTTTCGGAGATGTCTTCAATATTTTTATTCTGTAGTAATAGCTCAAGTTCTTGAAGATGAAGGAAGAAAATATCGTTCTGATTTTGCAATATGCCATATTTAATGAAGCGTCTTTCTAATTCTAATAACATTTTGCGTACTATTACGATGAGCTGTACAACCTGGCTTTTGAGGTTTTCACGAATAGATGAGCATTGCTGGGCTTTATGTAAGGTGAAGTTGAAAAAGAGGCGTTTTAATGGATTTCGGAATTTGCGTTGATACTTCGTAATGATATCCTTACGCTCTTTTGAAAGAGTTTTATAGCGTGATAAAAAATCATTATTTATAGAGTTTGTGAGGAAACTTCGAAGTTGCCCAAGTATCTCAGTGGGATTTTCAAACCAGCGTGGATTCATAAGTTCCAGTTCTCCACGACAGTGATGCCCATATTTTTGCATAAAATTTTCCCAAGCTTTGATAAACTCTCCACCTTCTTTCGTCGTTTTTATTTGATTAAATATCTTTTGAAGGCTTTTTTCATTAAGGATAGTTTCTTTAATTGATTGATGGCGTTTTACAAGATTAGCCAGATGTAATAATTCTAGACCAGCATCGGCGTTTTCGTTATTACCTAAACCAGCAAGAAGTCGACTGGCAATTGCATTACCATCCTCTCCAAATTGTTTGCGACAAAATTCATAAAAAGTCGTTTGGTATATTATTACCATTCCTACTGTCCCGATGTATTCAGTTAAAGACTCAATGTAATTTGCAGTTGATTTGACAAGTACTGATAATCGATCATCTGATAAGGAGTCAGGATTTATTTTTTTTAATTCATCAATTTTGCATTGTACTTTTTCACATAGTTTTTTACCTCTTGTGGGTGAGAATGTGAGAAATTCGAAAATGAAAATTAATAGTCTGATGATAATAGTAAATATATTGAACTTACACTTCGGGAGACTCTCCTCAGGTATATTTATATTGCCGAATAGTGTTTCTGCATCCTGTCTTCCGCCGAATAACTGAGTAAGATTTTTCTTACCCATACCTGGTACTCGTTTTATCCAGGCAATGAAGGTGTTAAGATTAAAGTAGACTCTGCCAGCAATAAGCCCTACTACGGGATTTTTGCCTATGTTGAGTCCTAATTTATGGAAAAATGTACTTATTAATTTTTTAACTAAGGGTTCAATGATAGACCAGGTCATAGGTGTAGCTACATCGGGCAACACTTCGCCTGTATTTGTGTTTGTCCAGACTTGTTTATCTTTGAAGGATTGTTTGGATTTGGGAATTGTAGTGATTGGGCGAGCTTGTAGAAAATAGGATTTATTTTTACTAACTGCAAATTCTATATCTAATGGGAATCCAAATTCCTTTTCTGCTTGTAGTGCTAATTTCGTAAGCTGTGTAATTGTGTGTTTATTTAGGGAAGGTTGTTTTATTTTTTCTAAAGGTATTTTTTGGTCAATAATGCCTTTTTCTGAATCAGGGATACATTTAATGGTTTTATCAGCAATTTTATAATCTAAAACTTCCAAACTTGTTCTTGAAATGGTAATTCTATCTGGATTTACTTTACCTGTGACTAAAGGTTCACCTAATCCGAATGCAGATTCGATGATTATACTATTATGGTCGTCCGAAAGAGGATCGGTTGTGAATATAATGCCGGATGAATCGGCGGGAATGAGTTTTTGAATGATTACAGCCATATTTGCTTTGGAATGGTCGATTCCATTTTTATTTAGGTATTCGAAGGCACTTAAATTCCATAATGATGCCCAGCATTTTTTTATGGCTTTAAGACATTGTTTGAAATTACAAATGCCGAGAAATGTGTTATATTGCCCTGCAAATGAGTGTGTTGGAAGGTCTTCAAGAGTTGCCGATGAACGAACAGCAATAAAATCTGCATTGAGAGTATTATAATATTCTTTGATTTCTTGTTGAGTATTTTGTTGAATGGGAGCTTTGATGATTTCTTGCTTTATTTTGTCAAGAATTTGTTGTCTTTCTTCTAAAGAGGAGTTAATTGCTTTCTTCAATGAATTTTCAACTTGTTTGGTGAGAGCGTTGGCTTCAAGGTGTTCACGGAAAGCATATCCCGTAATGCAGAATCCTTGTGGGATGGGGAATTTACTTTGAATTAATCGACTAATGTTTAGAGCCTTAATTCCGCATTGGCTTTTCAAATTGGGACTTATTTTATCTAATCTGATTACCTTAGGGATTTCTGATTGCTTTGAATTTGTTTTATGTTTTTTCTGCATATTAATTATTTTTGACGATATGAAATGATTTAAAAAGCAATGAGTTTAAGTCAGATGTTAACTTTTTTATAATAACAATCTCTCTGAATAGCTTTAAATCCTGCATCTGTTATGATATTTTTAATTTCTTCTATAGTGAGTTTGAAGTTTATTCCTGCTGCCTTTACAACATTTTCTTCAAGCATTGTGCTGCCTAAATCATTGGCTCCAAATCGTAATGCAACCTGTGCTATCTTGGCTCCCTGTGTTACCCAGGAAGCTTGAATATTCTGGAAGTTGTCAAGAAATATACGGGAAATGGCAAGTGTTTTCAGATATTCAAAAGCTCCAACAGGTTGTAAGGGGAGTTGTGTGTTTGTAGGTTGAAATGTCCAGGGAATAAATGCGGTAAAGCCACCTGTTTCATCCTGAAGATTGCGAATCTTTTCGAGATGTTCAATCCTCTGTTCATAAGATTCAATATGACCAAACATCATAGTAGCTGTGGTTCGGATATTTAAATTATGCGCTTCTTTCATCACATTTAACCATTCATCAGCGGTGCATTTTTTTGGACTGATTTTCTTTCTTACTTCATTACATAAGATTTCAGCTCCGCCTCCGGGTATTGTATCCAAGCCAGCTTTTTGTAATGTGCTTAATACATCTTTAATTTTCATTTTGTTCAAGTTGGCAAAATGGACAATTTCAGGTGGTGAAAAACTGTGGATGTGAATGTCGAAGTGAGATTTTATCACTTTCAGGAGATTTGTGTAATAATCGAGTTTTAAATCAGGATGAAGACCGCCTTGCATTAGTATCTGAGTGCCACCGAGTGCTTTTAGTTCTTTTATTTTGTTTAGGAGTTCTTCTTCCGTTAATAGATAGGAATCGGGACTATTTTTATCTCTGCTGAATGCACAGAATTTACATCTGGAGATGCAGATATTTGTATAGTTGATGTTTCTATCGATGACGAATGTTACGATGTTTTCTGGATGTTTCTTTTTTCTGATGATGTCAGCAGTTTTTCCGAGTGAGAGAATGTTATTTGATCGGAATAAAACAAGTGCTTCCTTTGGTGTTATTCGAGTTTCTATAATTGCCTTATCAAGAATATTTTTGAAGTCATTCATAAGTATTTTTTAATTTTTTTCTTTTACTCGGTCGGTATCGTTCTTCTTCACTATATATACAACCACAATAGGATTGAAGATATAGATTTAGTTCTTTTGCTTTTTGGTGGGCATATTGAAATCCATTCCGCCAGTCTTTATAGTAAAAGATAAGTCCTGTTTCTTTTGCGATTTGTTCGCCAATTTTTCTTATTTGCTCTTGATTTTGATAAGGACTAACTAAAAGGGTCGTTGAGAATGCCTCAAAGCTTTTTGTCTTCGCCATTTTTGCAGTCTCTCGTAGTCTTAAGGTGTAACAAATCGTGCATCTGTTTTCTCCAGTTCCTACGATTTTTTGCAGAAACCAATCAAGTTTGTAATCTTCATCGATGATGTTTTTTATATTTGCATTGGTCGAATACTCTTTAAAGGAGTTAAGTCTTTTCCTGAATTCTTTGTATGGATGGATATTGGGATTATAAAAGTAGGCAGTTGTTGTAATATTTTCTTTTGTGAGAGATTCATAAGGATAGATTAAGCAAGCTGAACAACAGGTATGTAATAGCAATTTCATAATATTTTTTGTCTTAAAGCGAATATTTATAAGAATATTTTCGTCAAATATAATAGAGCAATTTTATATTTGAATATTGATAATGTTGATTGAAAGGAAGAAGTTGTCAAATATATAATTAATTTTGAGGTGAAGATGATGAATATTTGGAATAGTATTAGGAGATATTTTATTTTGGTTTTTGTGATTATTATTTCGCTAATGTTATTTATAGCGATGTCGAGACCTAAATCGCCTGATGAAGTAAAGTCTTTGGATAAGTATAAGAAAGAAGATAACAGAAAACTTCAAAAAACAGCACAGAAAAAGGCTATGAAGAAGAGGGCTGATAGGGTAATTAAAGCACGGGATAAATTGATGAGGGAAAAGGGAGCTAAGGTCTATCGAGTTGGAGATAAAAAAATAATCAAGGTGCAGGGGACTGTTAGGCCTGAGCCTGAACAAAAACCTTCAAGAAAATTTGACAAAGAAAAAGATTTCTTGGAAGATGAAAGATGTGGATCTGAGAAAAAATATCAAGAACTGAAACCTGAAAAAGTAATTGTGGAAGATAAGGTTGAAAACTTTATTTATAAAGACAGGGAAGAATATCAGATAGAGCCAACAAAAGAAACAAATTTATCAGATGAGATTGAAGTTAATAGTGATAATAATAGTCATTTGATAACATTAAACAACAATCTTCAATATGACCTTGAGCGAGATGTTTATATCCTTTGGGTTACACCTGTTCCCAAGAAGGATTGGAAGTAGAGAATAATTCCTGCGAATAAAAATCGTATAATTCTTCCTCTTTAATCTTACATTTCAAAATTGTTATAGCAAAGAAAAAACCCCCGAAAAATTCTCGGGGGTTTAAATGAGTTTATTCCTCTAAGAACTATTAGTAAACACTCCAATCAATAACAGTACTACCACCTACATAGTCAGCACCACCAGCAAGGTTGGATGCACCTGTTCCGGCACCCTGATAACCAGCTGGAGCTGCACTACCATTGTCAATATCAAAGGCGGCAGCTAATTCTGAATCATAGCCTAAATAAAGAGGATTAGCATCAATGCAGTTAGCACCGATTGTAACACCAGTAATTGCCCAATCATTGATTGGATCACCAACGTTACCATCAGGTGATCCTTTGACTAAAGCACAATAGTCAATATCAACGCCGCCAGTTGGCATCGTTCCTGTAATACCACCGACATTATTGGTAAAGACGCAGTCACGAACCGTAATACTACCGGCTCCAGTAACACCAAAGTAAACTGTTCCAGCATCTCCACCATCAAATGTACAGTTTGTCCAGGTAGAAGCATTCGCTGGTCCATCAACTACACCGACGCTAGTATATTCAACTATGCAATCTGCGATGTCCATATCACAAGAACCAGAACCACTTATTCCACGGTCAGTTGTCCTAATGATGCTTTTTTCTATCTGTGCATGTGCACCAGTAGCACCGGAACTCATGTAGTAACCATGACCGCTAATTGGATCAGTATTATACATACAGTTCTGCCAACCTTCTGTCTGGTCAGTTCCTGTAAAAGTCATAGTGCTTGCATAATCTATACTGCCTCTGATGTTGCAGTACCCTCCACCACGGGCGATGCAGTTTGTCATCGTTAAAGTCTCGCCAGCTTGACCAGCTGCTGCCAAACGAACCATATAACTATAAGGATTACAGAAAATAGCACAATTATTGAATGCAACATTCTGTGCTTCTCCAGCATCACCCCACCACATAAAATTATATGGATAGGAGTCTGTTCTTGTAGAACCGACTGTGCTTGGAACTGCAGCGGTAGCTGCTTGTGCCATAGTAGTTACTAATGGATTACCTGCTGTGTCAATTTCGGTGATAATACAGTTATCAAATGTAATGGTGTTGAACACAGTGTTTGTGACATTCTCATCCAATCTAACGATTTCATCAGCAAGAGGATTAGTAAGAGAAGGATAAATAATTAGGTCACTAATGGTAACGTCATGAATGGTTTGTAAAATACAAAGACCATCGTTAGAGTAACCTGTCTGAGCGGCTAACTGGACAAGGCTTCCGTCTGATGATTGAATAACTAAATCACCGACAATATCACCGCGTAAAGTTGTATCAGCATCATCTAAACAGATTGCCTCATCATACGGACCGGAACCTGCCAAAATGTTGATAACAAATGGCGCAGTTTCACCAGCATTAGCGCCACCCGTACACCAACTGTTGATAGCAGCCTGAATAGTGGTGAAATCACCTGTGCCACCATCATCGACTGTGACCGGGTTCAGTCCGAAAGCTGCAACAGTAAGTAGCATTAAAGCAAGTACGAACAATTTTCTCATAACTCAAAAACCTCCTTTCATAGAATATAAATAATTTTTTTAAGAATAGAGGAGATAGCACCTCCATTCTCTATAGTTGGATTTATAAGAAATTTATTCCTTATAAGTCAAGGAAAATTTTAAAAAATCTGAGTTTTCGAAAACATTGTTTCTTGTATGTAATTAATATTATTAAAGTTGCCAATTTATCGGTTTGCTAAAGAAATTTGTTGTAAGAAGGATTTTTATCTTTTTTCCACATAATAGCCAGGTTCAATTTTGCCTTGTAGCTATTAAAAAAAACAAAAACGAGATTCTCATGCTTCGCTCAGAATGACACTCTGCAAGACTGCTCCCATCATTGCGAGACACTCTGGTCATTGTAGCGGTTTCATTTTTTCATTTTCATAAAATGGTTTATGGGCTTTGTACAGGTCTATTCTATTGTTAATATCGTTCGCAAGATCTTGTTGTTTCTTAGATTGAGCTAATGCAAGAGCTTTTTGAGAGGTTTTAATGGCATCCTGAAATCGACCTGCTTCAGCGTAGGCGGCTGCAAGTGTGTCGAGTATTATGGGATTGTTATGCTTTGTCTTTTCGCAGGCAAATTCGGCGAGTTTCACGGCTTCTTCAGCATTTCGCAGTTCAGGAGCTGGACTTGTTGCTAAAGTCCAGGCGAGTTTATTTGCTATGTTATATGATTCAGGATTGAGTCGATATGCTTCACGATAATATTGAATGGCTTCTTTGAATTTTCCTTGCTGGGTCATTATATCACCCAGCCTTCGATGAATACTTGGATTATTGGGTTTAATCTTTAGTGCTTCGGATAATTGCGTGACAGCTTCGTCAGATTTGCCTAATTTCGTGAGATTATTGGAAAGGTTGATATAGGCTGATATATATTCTGGATCGATTTTTATAATTTTGGAAAAATGGGAATTGGCTTCTTCTATTTTTCCCTTGCGCGTTAGTATCAATCCGAGATTTTGGTGTGTTTTGACACTATTGGGTTCGATACGCAGAACCTCTGAGAATTGCTTGATGGCTTCATCTGTTTTTCCTAATTGTGATAAGAAGAATCCGAGATTATAATGAGTTTCTGCATTGTTGGGATTTATTTTTAGTGCTTTTCGGTAGTATTCAAGTCCTTCATTGATTTTTTGCTGCTTGATTAGAATGTTTCCAATGTCGTTGTAGGCTTCTGCATAGTTGGGACTGATAGCTATCAGTTTATGCAGTTGGTCAAGCGCTTCGTCCGTTTTTCTTAAGCGAATAAGGACTTTGCTGAGATTGTATCGCGGGCTTATAAAGTCGGGTCTTATTTCTAATGCTTTATGATAATAGGGTAAAGCTTCTTCCAGTTTACCTGATAGCGTAAGGGCATTTCCCATATTAGTATATGCTTGAGCATTGTAAGGGTCGATTCGTAAAGCTTCAGAATAGTGTTTGATAGCCTCCTCATATTTTTTTTGTTTAACCATAACCAGACCGAGATTATTGTGTGCTGGGCTGTTATTGGTGTTCAGTTTTAGAACTTGCTCATAATAATTGACGGCTTTTTCATACTTTTCTTGTTTTAAATAAGCTGCTGCAAGGTTATTGTATGTGTTGATGATCTTGGGACTTAGCTTTATTGCTATTAGATAATTCTCAATAGCCTTTTCATATTTTTCTTGTCGGTTATAAGCATTTCCGAGATTGACATACGGTCTGTATTTATTGGGGGATTTTTTTACGACATCAGACCATAGTTTGATTGGATCTCGCCAGAGTTCATTTCGTTTGTATGTTAGTACGGAAAATATAAGGCAGACAATTATGATTAAAAGGGGTATCTTATTTGTTAGTCTTGTTGGGCAAATTAAGTATATTAGTAGTATGGTTGTAATAAAAAAGCCGATAGAGGGGAGATAAGTTCTGTGTTCGAATATTACATCTTTAATCGGGATGATGCTCGATGTAATGGAAATTGTTATGAAGAACCATATTATACCAAAGGATATAAGCCTGTGTTTTTTATATAGTCTTATGCCGATAATGAATAATCCAATGAGGATAAGTAGATGAAGAAAGGTTGGGTATTCAAATGGTGTTTTTGAGATTGGGAAGTCGTAATCTAAATTTAGTCCTGTTGGAATGAAGAATAATCGCAGGTATCTCATTAAGACATTGAATTGAGTGGATAAGTATATGAACCTTGAGTAACCATAGGTGTCTCTGCTTATGTTATTGAGGTCTATATTGCTAAATCCCATTCCTTTGACCCAGAATATGTAAGTGAGTGGTATTACTAGAAAGGTAAGAAGAATCGGTATGAAAGACTTCCACCTCTTTATGAAACCATTTTTAAAGCCGTCAAAGAAGTATATCTCGATAAGAATAATCATAATAGGTGCTGAGAACATTATCTCTTTGCTGTACATTCCTAAAACAAGTGATGTGAGACATAAGAGATAATAAATGTATCCTTTGGTTTGATGATGAGGTGTTTTTGTTGATTTTTCTGGTTTTTTGACAGGCGGTTTGGAGGATTTTTTCTTACCTTTTTTCTTTTTTGATTTCTTCTTGGTGGTTTTATCTGGTTTGTCATCTATTTTGTCTATTGTTGGATCATCGTTAAGTGTAAATGATAAGCGTCTGAATCTGATATAAAAGATGAGTGATGCAAGGTAAAAGAAGGTAACTAATGGGGTGAATCTTTGATATATATAGGTGATTGATTCTATGTGCAGAGGATGTACTACAAAGAGAAGAGAGACTAAAAATGGGATAATCTTTTTGGATTGCTCTATTTTTTCGCTTTTTACTCTGACTAAATTTAGTAGTATATTCATAAGGAAATATATTAGAATGGCATTAGAGAGGTGTATGATAAGGTTAAATAGATGGAAGGAAAATACATTTTTTACATTAATTGAATAATTAATTGCAAAGGTAAGATAAGTTACCCACCTTTGTGGAGCATAATTTATTATGGCGGATAGATTTCGAATGTTTTTTATGAAAGGATTTGACTCAACAAAACTAAGTGAATCGAATTGGTAAGGGACATTGAGAGAATTAGAGTAAAGGATAATTCCCCAGATTATAATTATTAATAGGGCGATAAGATGAATTGATTGATTACTTTTAAGAAGTTTTTTTCCCATACCTTTATGTTTCTACAAAAGTATTTATAATTAATAAGTTTTTACGGACATTGCCTAATGTATTGAATAATGTCAAATGTTACTGATGTCGCATAAGATATTCTGCCTTTTGATAATGTTCCTGAGCTTCAGCGGTTTTGCCCTGATTGAGTAAATTATAAGCGTAATTTTTATGTGCTTGTGCATAATTGGGATTAATTTCTAATGCTTTATTATAGTGAACATTTGCTTCATCATATTTTTCCTGTTTAGTCAAAACAGCACCGAGATTACAATGTGCTTGTGCATTTTCCGGATTGAGTTCTATGCATTTTTCATATTGGGTACCAGCTTTTTTAAGTTCTCCTGATTTGAATAGGGCATTGCCTAAATTGTAGTGAGCACTTTCGGAATTAGGATCGATACTTATTGCTTTTTCAAAGGACGCGATGGCTTTTTTGGTTTTCCCTTGTCGAAGTAAAACCATACCTAATTCATTATAGGCATTCAAATAATTGGGATTTAAGTCTATTGCTTTCTGATAATGGCTTATAGCCTTTTCAAAATCTCCCTTTCGAGAGAGTGCAATTCCTATATTATAGTGTATTTCAGCATTGTTTGGATCGAGAGCGAGCGCCTCGGAATAGTGTTTGATTGCTTCATCAAATTTCCTGTGCATAACGAGGATGAGTCCAATGTTATTATGAGCGGAAGTATGATCAGGTTTGAACTTTAAGCATTTGGAATAATTAATAAGAGCCTGGTCATATTTTCTCATTTTGTAGAATACTACGCCAAGATTATTGTAAGCTTCAGCATAAGTTGGCTCGAGCTTTGTTGCTTCTGAATAATGAGTTATTGCCTTTTCCATCTCTCCTTGTTGTGATAGTGCGTTGCCAAGATTGTTGTGCACTCTTGCTTTTTGCGGTGACTTTTTTGCAGTGTCTTCCCAGAGTCTGATATTATCTCGCCATATTTCATTTCTCTTATATGTTAAAACTGAAAATATGATAAATATTGGTATGAGAATAAAGGGAATTTTGTTTATTAGCTTTCCTGGACAAATTTGATAAAGTATTGAGACTATTGCTATACATAATCCGATGGAGGGTAGGTACATCCTGTGTTCGAATATTACATCTTTTATTGGTATGATGC
>CAZYWQ010000001.1:18081-28318 GCA_964651675.1 uncultured Candidatus Sumerlaeota bacterium
GACCAATGATGAATAAAAGAGTGAGAATTATAAATGATAGTAAGGTAGGGTATTCGAAAAGTGTCTTTGATATAGGGAAATCGTAGTCGAGATTTAAGCCTGTAGGAAGAAAGAATAATCGTAAGTATCGTATTATGACATTGAATTGAGTGATTAAATATATTAACCTTGAGTAACCATAAGTATCTCGGCTTATGTTATTAAGGTTGATATTACTTAATCCCATTCCTTTAACCCAGAATATATAGGTGAGGGGTATGATAAGTAGAGTTAAGAGAATTGGGATGAGACTCTTCCGTTTTTTTATTAGGTTTTTTGTGAGTCCTCCAAAGAAGTATATTTCGCAAAGGATTATCATTATAGGAGCTGTGAACATAATTTCTTTAGTGTACATCCCTAAAATGAGACTGATTATGCACAGAAAATAGAATAGGATACCCTTTAAGTTCCTGGATGTTTTATTGGGTAGAGATGCTGATGAGGCGTCTTGTCTTATTGAAGTTTTTCGATATTTTATGTAGAATATAAGGGATGATAGATAGAATAAAGTCGCTAAGGGACTTAATCTCTGATATATATATGTGACTGCTTGTGTCTGTAAAGGATGAACAAGGAATAAAAGAGAGACAAGAAGTGGAATGGTTTTTATTGATTTTTGATATTTGTTATTTTGTTCTGATAGGATTGTTAATATTAAGTTTAACAAGTAAAAAACTAAAATGGCATTTGCTAAATGAAGAATAAGATTGAAGATGTGATAAGAGGAAACCTTGTTACCGCTGATAGCGTAATTAATAGCAAAGGTGAAGATAGTAACACAACGCTGAGGAAGATAGTTGGCTATTGCCTTCACATTTTTTATGTTTTTGATGTCTGGATTTGAGCCTATATATTTAATGTCATCGAATTGAAATGGCGCATCAAAGGTGTTAAAATAAATTATTGTTCCCCAAATTATAATTATTGAAATAAGGAGTAGAGCAAAATATTGTTTTCCCTTAATGATTTTATTTCCCATAACTAAGTATTTGAAAAGAATGGTTACTTGCTATAGCTTTTAATGGGAAATATCAAGAGTTTAATTGTATTACTGGATACCACATTTATTTCAAAATTAATGAGGAGACTTTTTACAATGCAAGTATGTAAGTGTTATAATATGATTATGGTTTTAGTGGTCATTATTTTAGTGTTGTGTCAAAGTCTTTTGTTTTCGGAAGATAAGAATTTTTATGAGTGTAATTTCACTTCGGATAGTATTGCAATCGATGGCGTTCTTGATGAATCTGTCTGGCAAAAGGCTAAAGTCATTAATTTTGTTATTCCTGTAACTCATCAACACCCTGAGAGTATTACTGAAGGAAAGTTGCTCTGGGATGAGAAATGTCTCTATGTTGGATTGAAGGCGTTTGATAAAGACATCATAGGCACTTTTACCGAAAGGGATTCTACCACATATAAGGATGATGTTCTGGAGATATTTATAAAACCTGGGACTGATGATTCTTATTATAATTTTGAGATAAATGTACTTGGTACTTTTTATGATGCATTCAATAAGAGAGGTATGGATGATTTAGAGAGACTAAGATGGAATTGTAAGGATTTAAAAATCGGAATCAAGAAGGAAGGGACTTTGAATGATTCGTCTGATAAGGATGAATATTGGCAGATGGAGGTGGCTATTCCGTTTGATAGTTTGCAAACATTAAAGGGTGTGCCTGAAAAGGATGATGTTTGGCTCTTTCATTTGTGCAGATATGATTATTCTGTTTATCTGCCTAAAGGAAAGGAATTGTCATCTTGTGCTTTGCTTTCCAAGAGGAATTTCCATTATTATAAGGACTGGATGAAGTTGCGGTTTATTAAATAAAGTTGTAATTTGTAAATTAATCCAAAAGAGTTTTTGAAAAGTGAATAAGAAAAATAAGGGGATTATACTTTACATATTTCTGATTTCATTAGTTGTGCGAATAGTTTTTCTGATTTTTTATCCTCCTGTTTCGGGGAATATTTTAACACCATTGAATGATTCGACGGATTATCACCATCTGGCAAAGTGCATCCGAAGCTTTTCTTTTAACTCTCCATCAGGCGAACCTACTGCTTTCAGACCTCCTTTTTATCCGTTTTTTTTGGCCATGATATATCTTGTTGGTGGTGAGGGTAATTTGATTGCTGTGGGAGTTGTCCAGGTTTTGCTTGATGCGATAAATGCATCCTTAATTGCTTACTTATGTTTTATTATTTGGGAGCGTACTATTAGTATGATAGTTGCTGGGGTAATTGCTGGGATTTATCCGGTATTTGTTTTCCAGACTTCATTGATTTTATCAGAAGTTCCTCATCGCACAATTCAGTTAATTTTTCTTATCTTTCTTATAAAGGCAGTTAAAGATAAAAACCTGAAGAAGGTAGGATTAGCAGGTTTGATCGGAGGATTTTCTATTCTGAGTAAGCCTGTTTTGCTTATAACTTATCCATTTTTATGTCTTTGGTTATGGTATGTATGGAAAAACGATAAGAAAGTAAGTAAATATGTTGCGGTTATTGTTTTTGCTCTGATTAGTGTTTGTATTGTGGGATTTTGGACTACGAGAAATTTCTTGATCTCAAAAAAATTCATTCCTGTATCTTCAAATTTTCCGATTACATTTACTTCGGGTGTGACAAAATTCTCTTTTTATACACATAAGTGGTATGGAGAAGGGAAATGTATGCCCGTTGAAGATAATTTTTTGGAGTTAACACAGTTGCGATATTATCAGGGAGTTGATGAAGAAGTAAAAATCGGGAGAGCTTATGCGAATCGAGCTTTGGATTTTATCAAACAGAATCCTTATTTTTATATAAAACTTACCGTCAGAAAATTTTTACATTTCTGGTCGCCTCTTATTAGCAATACTTTGTCTCGGCAGATTATAGCCTTTGTTTCGATGGCGCCTGTTTTGCTGTTTGGATGGTTGGGAATTGTTTATACATTATTTAAAGAGAGAGAAAAGAGGGCTTATGCCGTTCTGGCTATATTGATTGCTCTTCCAGTGAGTTTCATTTATTCGATTAGTCAGCCGGATATCAGGTATCGGATATCAATAATCGATCCATTATGGATTATTTTTGCTGCGGAGTTTGTTTGTATCAAGTTTGTGCATTGTGATAAATTGGGGGATTAATAAGAAAAGAAAAAAGTGACTATAGGAAATGATGTTTTTTATACCCCACAATAAATTGTGGGGTTAATGAGAAACAGAAACGGATCTATAATCGAGACCTCTGAAAAGCTGAGTAAATGTAGAGATTCGATTTATCGAATCCGTTATTACTTATGACATAAATGCAAGTTACAGTTTTTAGAGTTTTTTTACAGTTATTCAAATCCCTTCCATTGTCTATAGAGTGGAGAGACATCTGTGCCTGCTGCCATTGACATATACCTTACAATTTCCGCATTCATTAGATGATGACCTGGTGTGAAATCAATTTCGCCTTTTTTGCCTGCTTCTGCACAGAGGTGAAAAAATCGCTTGAAGACATCGCGTCCATATTTCAATTGAATTGCGTATTGTATCGGTTCTGCGTTGTCGAATTTTCTCCGTGGATTTCCTAAAACAGCCCTGCCTTCGGCTACACATTGACGATAGTAGGGATTATCGTCAGGTTTGTTGAATTGAGGATATAATTCGGGCATCCAGTTGAAGGTTGTTAATGTTCGTACGGATGATTCATCAAACCAATAAGGGAAATGTGCGCAGTAAAACATATGCGTCATTTCATGACACCAGTTGCCTTGATCATTCGCCATATTGCTTGCTTTGAAATAAACTCCCCATTTATTCTGATAGGCTGTTGCTCCGGGATTGTCCCAGAGCGCATCCTCGATGATGTGAATAGTGAATGGTGTCGGAGGCTCCCAGCCTATATAGTCACTATAGTGTTCATAGATACGGTCAAATTCTTTGAAGATTTTTTCTGGTGACATTGTAAGTTTGACATTTGCTGTTGTATTTAAGTTGAATCTTTTTGATGGGGATTTGGCAATGTTTGTCTTTAGTAGTGATGGTGGTAAGTCGGTTGCTTCTCCTTCATATAAGATAAAACAGTCGAGGTTGGTTGTGGTGTGTGGGACAATGCTGCGGATGCGAAGGTTGTGTATGCCAATGGGTAGTTTGGGTAAATCGATGTGTGAACTATCGAAGAGGTCCCACCAACCTGTATCCGGAACTATGAGTGGATAGGTTTCTTTGTCATCAATTGTAAGTTCAAGGTTACGATCAGGATTTGAAGCACCAGTAAAGCCGCTGTAATGGTCGTGAGCGTATGAATAACGAACTGCGAGTTTGAGATTGTCGTAGGATTCTTTGATGTTTATTACCCAATTGACTTCATCTCCGACTTCTCTTCCCCAGAAGTCGGGTGTTCGTCCACCGCCCGAAGCCCAGATTGTTTTACCAGTTTGATTTCCTGCTGCACAAGTGATTTTGCATTTCTCTGCTTCATAGATTTTGATGATACAACCACTATTCGAGTAAGTTGTTGGTAATGAGAAGATGATGAGAAAAAAAACTATTAACAGTCTTATAATACCTTTAGATGCATAATCTATTTTTGTGGAACACCCCCTTAAATGATGTAAGATACTCCTGATGATATTGGGAGTTTTAGCCATTCTGCCTTATCCTCGTAAGATAGTTTTTCTGGAAGATTCTAATTGTCCATCGTACATCCCATAGAATGTTTTCAAATATACTTTTTGTTGATTAAATAATATCTTTCCTATGACTTAACCAGCTTTTTATTAATTTCACCTTGTCAAATCTCCCAAGTGTTTGATAAGCCATCGCTTCGTATTCTAATGAGAGTACAGGGACATCGATATCTTTAAATTTAACAAACTCTCTGAATTTGCGTATATCAACAGGATTTTCCCAGCTACCATCGGGTAGTTTCTTCTGAATTGCTCCTATAATGTCAACATTAATCCCATCAATAGTTAATTTGCCAAAATAAGATTTCATCTTCTCGGTTTCTAAGAAATTAACCTTTTGGACAACATATTGCAAGAAACATCTCTCAATTTCATATACACCATTTTTGTCTGTCTGCAAATCAATGTCGTGAATCTCCACATCTATACCATGTATTGCAAAACCGAGACTGCCTGTAACTACCCAATCGATTTTACTTCCATCCAGTTTTTGATGAATGTATCGTATCATGCTTAATAGTTTGGGATTGTTTATCTTCATAAATGTGCCTGTTTACTGTTTAATAAAACTAATATCTATATTTTTTAGGCTTAAAGTTGGTTGTTCTTTCAAAGAGGAATCATATATAAGAAAAGAAATGATGTTCAACTTCTTTTTTGGTTTTACTCACTTAGTATTCTAAATGTTTATATTTGGAGTATTTTGACTGTGTAGGAGATTTAAGCTCACTATGATATTTATTACCAATGCAAGTATACTGAAGCAAAAATTGCTATTTGATTACCCTTGTCGGCTTCTTTGATGTGTCTGCGTCAGCATATCGATTTTGCCAGTCGTCTTTGTCAGCAGGTTTTACAGGACGACCAATGTAGACTTTATTTTTATTCAGTCCTTCTTTATCGCCTTCTTTGCCGAACATCTCTGTTCTAAAACTGATTCCATTTGTTGCGCCTTGTGTCGACCAATAATGTAGTCCTGTGATTTCACCTTTTTTGTCTCTTACCCATTCCTTGAATATTACGGAATGCCCGCTTCTGCCTTCTTTTTGATAACGCCAGAATTGGATGAAGTCACCATTCATCGCTTTTTCTAAATCCGTTACGGTATAACCGATGTTATAATCAGTTATTGCCGTTGCGCATCCTGGTGCTCCTGCTCCACCTACGCTTACATACCAGATTTTTCTGAATTCTTTCATATCGTCAACGCTTATTTTTCCGATTGAATCGAATCCATATTTTTTGTTGTAGTCATTGTACATATCCATAAAAACCTCGTAGGTTATTCCGCAACAATAGCAACTGTCATCAGGAGCAGTGTCCTTTAAGATGACTTCATCTTTATAAATAATGTCGTGTGTTACTCCATTACCTTCCCACATATAAGGGAATGAACCATCTTGTGGATAGCTCATATATTCTTTGATAACAAGGTCGTTCATTTCGACAGGTGAAATGTATGTTCTGAAGTAAATCTGGTCTGCATCTTCTGGAGTCTTAATATTGAAATCGATTTTATCTTTGGATTTACTTAAGCCTTTTCCTTCGGCATCTTTATAAGTAGTGCTGAGGACCTTATTGGTCTTAGCATCGATTATTTCGAGATAGACTCTGCCTCGATGACTTGTTTTGGCAAAGTTTGATTTATACTTCACAGATACTTTTACATCAGAATTAGGTTTGATTTTCTTGGGGACTTTGGAGAAACGAATTTTCGCTGTAGGCTTATTTTCTTTTTCTGCAAAAGAAATAGAAACTACGAAAATTAGAAGCGAGGCTATGAGAATTTGAATTTTTTTCATATTTTTATCCTTTTGGTGTTCATTTGATGTAAATTTCACAGGTAGGTTTATAAAATCTGTAAATGAAATCAACCTTTTTTCTTAAGCAGTAATAAGTATAATTTCTGCAGGCAAGGATACTTATGTTATTGAATCCCCTTATATTGATTATAGTGTTTCACACAGAGCCAACGAAAGGTATTATCCCTCATTGGTACTCGCTGCATTGTTCCCCATTGCCTACTTTTATATTTCTTCGGTGCAATTTCACTTAAGAGTTCTGCTAATTGTTGTCGTAGTATACGGTTTTTATCCATAAAATCTTTCTGTCTTAAGTCTACAATCTTGGAGATTTTTTTTAGTTCATAGACAGTTTCTTCTCCGAATTCACTAATATCGGATTCTGCTCCATCCTCAAGTTCCAGATGCTTTGTCAATTCTTTCATAAAACCTACTTCATATTTCATTTCCTCATATAATTCTGGATTAACTTTCATAGGGAAGTATGCAAATGCTATTTGAAGACCTATGGAAAGAACCTTAATGCCAGCAGCTAACTTGGGAGCAGTTTTTTTCCACCATTCTTTCGGCATCCTAAATGTTACTTTAGCATCCACGCATTTATGTTCTACACCTTCGAATTCGCAATAAGGTATTAATTGATACTCTTTCTGAAACCAGTTTTCAGGATTAAAATTGCTCTTGTCTTTTGGTGAAATTGAAATAATTGCTGGTGCAGAATTAAAATCACGATTATCTAAAAGGTCATTGAATGATATAAGATAATTTCTAAATTCTGATTTGATCATTTGACCAAATGCTGCTGTTAATTCTTCGTCGTTTTTTCTTATTTCCCCAATTTTTTCCAGAATTTCAGATGCAATTTCTGCTAATGACAGTACATCACCCTTAATCAGTTCTATACCTTCAGTTACTCCTGCTTTAACAGCCTCCTTTAACTTTTCGGGAATACCAGCACTTATAATACCGCTTATCAAGTAATGAGGATCAATCCTGTGCTTACCTTTTGAACAGGATAAAGGATAGGGATTGTCCTGGCTTAGCTCGAAATAAATATCTTCTCGAGAATGGAACCCCTTGCATAATTGTTCTTTGCTGTCTTCTATTTTGACACATCCATAATATAACATAGGACTTAGACCTTCAAAGAAGTCGAACACTGCATTTGCAAAACCAGATAATTGATTAAGCAACTCTTGTGGATAGGCAGCTCTTACGGTTATAGTTAATTCCCTTTTTTCCTTATCAAATTCACAGAGTCCTTCTGAACGCCATTTTGCATTATGATTGCCTTGTCTTACGAAAACACCATTATACCAATAAACACCTATAGGTTTTTCATCGCTTGTTGCTATCATATGGTGAACTTTCACGATAAAGCGACTCATAATTCCTGCTGGTGGTGTTATGTCAAAGCGGTATTCAACTCGTCTTTCTTTCGAGTTGGGAATATCGCTCCAGGGAATAACAGGTTTTTCATAACCAAAGCGTAAGGGGAAAAGACTCAGTTTTTTGCTTTTATACTCGAGATCATAGCAGAGTTCGAATTCCCTTGCGCACTTATGAAGGGTTTCGGAAAGTCCTCGATATTCTTTTTCCCATAACTCGTATAGGCGATTGTGGGTGATCTGTCCCTGGTTTTTTGCCAGCTCTGGATTTTCAAGTATATAACTGATAGCTTTGGTTAACCATTGAGGTTTTAGAACAACGAAATCTTTGAGCTCAAGACAGTCAGGGAAATGTGTTATAATTCCCAGATCTCCGAATATTCTCGCTATTGACTCATAACGCTCGCAATCGATTTTACATAAGTTAAATATGTTGTATAGTTCTTCTCTATTTATATGTTCTATTTCTTTTGCTTTCTTTTTTGTTCTTTTTTCGGCTTTAATGTAACTGTCGGGCCAATAAGTACCTACCAATTTCAGTTTTGCAGCTTTATTTTTGATGTGTTTTTTTAGGTCTTCAACACCTTTGTTGTTAGCACATCCAACTAAAAATAAACATTTTTCTTCTTTGAGTATTCCTGGGTATTTTGACCGCATTTCTCCAATAGGTACGGAAGGTATGCGTTCTTCACATTCAGTTGCAACAAGAACAACCTCGCAATTTGGAGCTCTACTGCGTATAGTGTCTAACCAATACTCTATTCTATCTTTATCGAAGAGTTCCCTTCCTTTAAATACCAATAAGTAGAGAGAACGTCCAGTAAGGAAAAATTGATGAGATTGGTGATTGATTTCTTGTCCTTCAAAATCCCAGATATTAAGTGTTATCTTCTTCTTTGAATTTTCTGGCTCGTCGGGATGTTTAAAATGCCAAGGTTCTATATCAACACCCTTAGTTGTTGGTTGATGTTCGAAGGGCAAGTCTCTTAATGCCCTTGATACACAGGTTTTTCCCTCATTGGCGTCGCCCAAAATCAACAACTTTGCTTCATATCTTCTTGCTTTGCCTTCCGATAAACTACGCAAATGGTTTAATATGGCTGATGTTCCCATATTAGCAATTTCTGGGTGAGTTAGAATAAAGTTCGGATTATTTGTAATATTAAGTATTTGCAAGTTGGTCAACTGTCCAATCTGCTTCGGTAAATCGCTTATAAGGTTCTCGCTAAGATCAAGCTCTTGCAAATTAGTCAGCAATCCAATCTGCTCCGTTAACTCGCTTATTTTATTCTTCCTGAGATAAAACCATTGCAAGTTAGTCAATTGTCCGATCTGCTCTGGTAACTCACTTATCTTATTCTCGCTAAGATCAAGCCGTTGCAAGTTAGTCAACTGTCCAATTTGTTCCGGTAATTTGCTTATCTGATTTTTTCTAAGATAAAGCCCTCGCAAGTTAGTCAGCAATCCAATCTGCTCTGGTAATTCCCTTATCTTATTCCCGCTAAGATCAAGCACTCGCAAGTTAGTCAACTGTCCAATTTGTTTCGGTAAATTGCTTATAAGGTTCTCGCTAAGATCAAGCCGTTGCAAGTTAGTCAACTTTCTAATCTGTTCCGGTAACTCGCTTATCTGATTTTTTCTAAGATAAAGCCCTCGCAAGTTAGTTAGCAGTCCAAGCTGCTCTGGTAATTTGCTTATCTGATTTTCTCTAAGATAAAGCCATTCCAAGTTAGTCAGTAGTTCAACTTGTTTCGGTAATTCGCTTATCTGATTCCCCCTAAGAGAGAGTTCTTGCAAATTAGTCAACTGTCCAATTTGCTTTGGTATATTGCTTATCTGATTCCTGCTAAGAGAAAGCCCTCGCAAGTTAGTCAGCAGTCCAATCTGCTCTGGCAATTCCCCTATCTTGTTCCCGCTAAGGTCAAGCCCTCGCAAGTTAGTCAATTCCCATAGTTCTTCTGGCAGTGATAAGAGCCCGAGATTCATTAGATAAAGGGTAGTTTTGTGTTTATTTTTAGCTTCTTTGATACGTAATATGGCTTCTATTGGAATAAGATTTTGTTTCATCATAGTCACCGTTTATATTTTCAAAAGGTAAAATCTGCCTAAAATGATTTGTATAAATTAATCATATAAAAATTTAAGCGTCAAGATGAAAATGGTGAATTGATATGGGTAAGCATTGAAAAAGCTGAGCAATCTCATTTTTATTGTTTCACAAGATTATAAATAAGAGCTTCTGAGAGGATTTCCTCCCAGAAGCTTTATCTGATTGGTTTATACTTATTTAGTATTTCATCCAATCGTCTATAACTAATGTATAAGTAGCAAATTCGGATGTG
>CAZYWQ010000002.1:0-2745 GCA_964651675.1 uncultured Candidatus Sumerlaeota bacterium
GCCGCATCGCCTCGCGTCCGAAGACGAGCATCAGCGGGATGTTGACGACCAACAATAAGAATGTATACGACCGTGCAAAACTTTTGCGTGCGCATTCTATGACTACATCGAGCTATGAAAGATATAACGTTGGTTTTTCTGAATATGAAGTGAAAGACATCGGTTTTAATTACAGAATAACCGAGCTTGCTTCGGCATTGGGATTGACTCAACTGAAAAAGCTAACAAGGATTAATGCAAAGAGAAAAAAACTTGTTCAGATTTATAAAGATAACCTGAAAGATGTGGAAGAAATCACGATTCCTTTTCTGAAATTTAAAGGTGATGCAGGTAACCATATTTTCCCAATACTTGTTAATAAGCAACAACACAAAATTGAACTAATTGAATTCCTTAATAAAAATAGGATCCAGGTGAGTCATCATTACCAACCCGTGCATTTGTTTGGGTATTATAAGAAAAACTTCGGAATGAAAAAGGGAGATTTGCCAGTAACAGAGGAATTCTCGATGAAAGAGATAACATTACCATTGCATCAGAACTTAACTTCGGACGATGTCAAATATGTCTGTAAAAAAGTAAAAGAGGGATTAACGAAAAGATGAAACTTTCGGTAATTGTTCCTGTTTATAATGAAAAAAGGACGATAGAACTATTGTTAGATAAAGTGAGACGATCGCCTGTTGAAAAAGAAATCATTGTTGTTGATGGGAACTCAGAAGATGGAACGAAACAGATTTTAAAGGAACAGAATAAATACAAGAGCACGACAGTCATTTTTCAAAAGGAACGCAATGGTCGTGGAGGTGCAATAAAAGAAGGAATAAAAATCGCAACGGGAGAAATTGTTATTTTCCAGGATGCAGACCTCGAATTAGATCCGAATGATTATCCTGATTTGATAAAACCGATTGAGGAAGGCAAGGCGGATGTTGTTTTTGGCTCACGGTTCCTGAAGGAAAAGCCAAAGATGCGGTTTCTACAGTATCTCGGAAATTATTTCTTGAACCTGCTGGTTAATCTCCTATACGGTCAGAAGTTGACGGATGTCGAGACCTGCTATCAGGTTTTTAAAAGAGAACTTGTGAAAGACATCGAGTTAAAAAATAATGATTTTGCTTTCACAGTTGAACTTACAATTAAAATAATAAAAGCAGGTTACAAAATTCTTGAAATTCCGATAACCTATATTCCGCGAGGTAGATCAGAAGGGAAAAAAATCTACTGGAAAGACGGTTTTGTCTCGCTATGGACTATCTTTAAATATAAATTTTTTTAATTTTGTATCATTTGTAGTGTTGCGATTTATCGCACATAAAACCAATCTATTAATTGCTAAACCCTTACAGGGTTTAAAACATTATGTTGATCTTCGCTACCCAGCGTAGTTACGCTGGGCTGAATATGAAGAATCCTCTCAGGATTCTTGTATCGGTGCGATTTATCGCAATTAGGAAATCACAGAAACACTGAAAAATGGAAGCACAGAAAATAGATAAAACTATCAAGTTTGATTAAAGAATTTTTATCCGTGATTCTATAATTCCGTGTTTCCGTGATTACGTTTTATATTATAACATCGTCGCATAAATGCGACCACTACAGAGAATAAATTAGGGGGATTGAAATATGAAAAATGTGGGAACAGACCTTGGATTAAATGACAATGAGAAAAAAATTCTCCTTAAACTGGCAAGGGATACAATAAAAGCAAGAGCTTCTGGAGAGAATCCACCAACAATCGCATCTCTTGGCGGTTCACTTACGCCGATACTGAAGGAAAAGCGTGGAGCTTTTGTTACACTTCATAAAAAAGGAGAACTTAAGGGTTGTATTGGGTACATCGAAGGATACAAACCGCTTGCGGAGACAATTCAGGAGATGGCAATTTCTGCCGCATTCAAAGACCCAAGATTTGATCCTGTCCAATTGGATGAAGTTGATGACCTTGATATCGAAATATCCGTGCTTACTCCTCTAAAGAAAATAAAAGATGTTAACGAAATCGAAGTTGGCAAGCATGGGATTTATTTAAAAAGAGGATACTATTCGGGATTGCTTTTGCCACAGGTTGCGACTGAGAATAATTGGGATAGAACTACATTCTTGAACAATACTTGTAGAAAAGCTGGTCTTGGCAGGGATGAATGGAAGGAGAAAGATGCGGAGATTTACATTTTTTCTGCGGACATATTTGGAGAAAAAGAATTCGCTTAAGGGAGACCCGTTTGAAAATTTGTATACTTGTTAGAGCCTTGCCTGTACATATCAAGGGCGGTCAGGAAAAACATACTATTTCGCTGGCAAATGCCCTTGCTAACTCTGGTAATGAAATTCATCTTGTCACTTCATCTCATCCTGATGGTTTGAAATTCATAAAAGAAAATAAAGTTAAGATTCACTTCGTTCCAAAAACATCTCCCGGACAGTATACTATCACATTTTTCAAAAAGGTTTCTGATTTTGTCTCAAAAATCGATAAGAAAATTCATTTTGATGTAATCCATTCACAAGGATTCGCAGGTCTTTACTATCAGTTCGTAGATAAAAAGCGATTTGTCATCACGATTCACGGAACTCTTTTTTCTGAGACGCCCCTGAATCCATCTTATTTTAAGCAATTATCAACGGTTGAGAAATTAAAGACGGTTAATAGGTATCGATTACGGTTTGCTATCTTTCCACTTTATGTTATGCTTTTAAAAAATGCACGGAGAATCATTGTTGATAGCACCTTCACGAAAG
>CAZYWQ010000002.1:2755-21834 GCA_964651675.1 uncultured Candidatus Sumerlaeota bacterium
TAGCTTGATAAATATCAAGTGATAAGCCGGGAGAAAGTGAGAGCAGAACTCGGACTCAAAGGATTTGTTTTGTTTACAGTGAGTAGGCTTGAAAAGATGAAGGGGATAGATAACGCACTTGATGCGATTAAGAAGCTGAACATAGCAGATATTCATTATTATATCGCAGGTGTTGGGAGGATGGAGAATGATTTGAAGGCAAAATGTAAGAGAGAAGGAATCAAGAATATTCATTTCTTGGGGGAAGTATCAGAAAAAGATTTGGGAAAGTATTTTGCTGCGGCAGATGTTTTTATCTATCCCGAACTAAGTGAGCCAGCCTTTGGTCTTGTTTCGATAGAATCGATGGCTTATGGAACACCTGTTATTGCCTCAAGAAGCGGTGCTATTCCCGAAGTTATTAATGATGATGTGGGATTAACCTTTGAGAGAGCTGACAGTAATGACCTTGCAGAAAAAATCAAGACGCTTTATGAAAATGGAGAACAGCTTAAACGATTGAGAAATAATACGAGAGCCTATGTGGAGAAAAATTTCACGGTCGAAAAAATGGCAAACCGCGTTTTGGATGTTTATAAGGAAATCATGAACATTCCAAAGTAGCAGTGAGGATTGATCGCACATAAAATCGCCCTATTAATAGCGAAACCCTTACAGGGTTTATAACATTGTGTTTATTTCAGTGCCCAGCGTGATTACGCTGGGCTAAATATACATAATCCTTTCAGGATATTGTAGCGGTTCGATTTAGCGAACAGTATTGTCGGATAAATCCGACCGCTACAATACATTCAAAGTATTATGAGTCTTGTCTGATGGAAAACTTGTTAAAGGATATATGGTTTGGTTTAGTCGATTTATTATTTCCACGCCTTTGTAGCTCTTGTACTAACAAACTTCAAGCAAGCGATAGATATATATGCAAAAGTTGTTATGATAAGATCGGTTGGATTAAAGAAGGTATATGCAGCGGTTGTGGAAGAGAGCTTGAAGGCGCTCGATTTTGTCTCGATTGTAAGAACAACAATTATCAATTTGACAAAGCAAGAGCAATAACTCGTTATGATACTCCGATGAATACACTCATAAAGAAATTCAAGTACAATGAGAGAGCAGAACTTTGTGGTTTTTTTGCCGATATGATTTCCGAACATATCAAAAATTGCGATTTGTATAAAGAGATCAAGTTCATTCTTGCAGTTCCTTTGCACAAAAGTAAATATAGAGACAGAGGATATAATCAATCAAGTTTGATAGCCGAAAAAGTTGCTGATAAATGCGACCTATTCATATTAAGAGATAACCTTCTCAGAATAAAAAACACAAGGTCACAGATAGGTCTCACTTATCGTCAGCGTGTAGCGAATATGAAAAATGCTTTTGGAGTGTTCAATCCACACGAATTGGAAGGAATAAGTGTTATACTAATCGATGATGTTTTCACAACGGGAGCCACGACAAGCGAATGTGCCAAAACCCTGAAAGAAAGTGGTTGTAGGGAGGTTTTTGTCATAACAGTTTGCCAAGCTCAATTAGACCAGAGTACATAAGGAGCTGTTAAAAAACGTTCTCTATAAGGTTAAAAGTTCGTGTGATTTATCCTCTGCTTCCTACAATAACCAATGATTGAGTATATTTAAACAGATTTATAAAAACCAACTATTTTTCTGGATATTTATAAGCTTCAATTTATGGCTTGACTTCAAAAATTCATTTTATAAACTATTTCTCCAAAATAATTTAGGTTATATAGGAAAAAGACTAAGGATTTAATATGATTCAGATTGAGTTGTTTTTTACACCGACAGATGTCAGAAATCGTCTGATTCCGAGAAGTACATCTATCGTTATCGATGTGTTGAGATTTTGTACTTCTGTCTGTTTTGCTTTGAATAGTGGTTGCAAGGGGGTTTACACAGTCCTCAAAACAAAAGAAGCTCATAAACTGAAAAAGAAACTAAAATCCAAAAATGTTTTATTATGTGGTGAGCGTTTGGGACAAAAGATAAAGGATTTTGATCTCGGGAACTCGCCTCAGGAGTATACGAAGCGTGCTGTTAAAGACAAACTTTTAATCTTTACTACAACTAACGGAACAAAAGCTATTGATCAGGTCAAAAAGGCGAAGGAGCTAATTATATCTACTTTTGCAAATTTGAATACTGTTATTAAGCACCTGAAAGAAAAGAGAGATACTTTGCTGATGTTTGTTTGCAGTGGAAGAACAGGTTATTTTTCTCTCGAGGATACTATATGCGCTGGTGCTATCATTCATAATTTAATAAAATATTATGCTCGCAATTCTATCGGCTACAGAATTTCTGATACTGCTGCAGCATCAAGGCGTCTTTATCTTGAATATAAAGACGATCTTTTGGGAATGCTTCGTATTTCAGACCACGGAAGGTACTTAATCGGCATAGGTTCTGAAGAGGATTTGGAATATTGTGCGGAAATCGACTCCAACAGAGTTATTCCTGTCTATAATAAAGCAAAGGGAATGTTTACAAGACTTAATCGTAACTAAGAATTTATTCCCTCTCTATTGCTAATTTTACTAATCTGTCAAAGTTCTTAAGAAACTTTTCTTTATCTTCCTTTTTAAGGGCTTTTGGTCCTTTTGTTTTTCCACCAGCTCTTCTTATTTTCTGTCCTATGTGCCTTTGTGTTAATAATCCATTTATATTTGTGTCCTTATATATATGTCCTCGTGGTGAGATCGCATATCCTTTCTTTGCTAATACCATTGCTGCTAATCCATAATCTTGTGTTACAATGACATCTCCAGCTAAAGTGCGATTGACTATTGCATAGTCTGCTTCGTCCTTCTCATTATCGACCGTAACAACTTCATACTGTTCGGGAACAGAGATTGTATGGGCAAAACAAGATATAAAAGTAATTGGTATGTTGTATTTTTGAGCGGTCTGTATTATTTCATCCTTTACAGGACAAGCATCTGCATCGACTAATATTTTCATTAAACTATCTTCTTTGATAATGTAATCATTAAAACCTTTTCGGTATCTTTACCTACTTTGAATTTTTCATCTATCCTGAATCCCGCTATCCAAAATATCTTTCCGTTCGTCTCAAAAATCGGTATGCTGCTGCGTTTTTCAACTGGAATCTTCTCATTGATGAAAAAATCCTTCAGTTTCATTGATCCCTTCATACCAAGCGGTTGAAATTTATCACCCGCTTTTCTACTCCTAATGACGATTGGCGATTTTACCTTTTCGAAATCGAAACACTGTGACCATTTTCTCTTAGCCCTCAATACATTCTTGTCTACTCTTTTAAGTATCTTGAAAGATACTTTGATCCCGAATTCTTTCAATTTCGCGTTTTTGTATTCTCTTACCACCATGCGAAATGTCTTTATTTTATTTTTATTTGGGATTTCTATTGTTAGGGTTGCGTAATTTCTCTTTAGAACAAAGTATACGTTTTTCTTAATCGCTACTACCTTGCCAATTTTTTTATCTCTGATTATCTCGAAAATGGTTTCGATCTTAGAAGCTTCAGGCGAATAGTAAGTTCCGTCAAATCTCATTATCCAGAGTCGGACAATTCTTCTTAAAATGGTTTCTTCTAAGTCTGCAATATCCTTTGTGGGTAATTTATCTGATTTCCTCGATTTCAAAAGGAGCTTATTGAGTATATTTACTGAAATATTATCAAGATACTCCTCATCTTTTTCCAAAAGTGTTGTGGTATGCAGAATTTTTTTATCTATATCAACACCAAACCGCTCTTTTATAATAGGAATAAGATTGTGTCTCAGAGCATTTCTGAGATAAATATCTTTTTTATTCGTGGAATCTTCACGCCAACGAATCGTATTTTCTTTCGCAAAGACCTCAATTTCTTCTCGTGTTGTTTCAATCAATGGTCTAATGAACCTTACGCCTTTGTACATATTCACAGGATGTATGCCAACTAATCCTGAAGGGCTGGTGCCACGAAATAGTCGCATAAAAAATGTCTCAACTTGATCCGTCAAGGTGTGTGCAAAAACAACGGCATCATAATTGTTTTTATTTGCGATTTCATTAATTTTAGAGAGTCGTTCTGTCCTATAGAAATCCTGTTTCGATGATACTTTCGCCGATTTTCTTTTAAGGTCTAATTTCACCAAATAGAATTTGATTCTCTGCCTTTTGCAAAATCTTTTTACAAATTCGGCATCTTTGTCCGATTCCTTACCTCTCAGCTTATGATTGATATGAACGACAGCAATGTTTCCTTTTGGATGCATCCGAATCAATAAATGTAGCAAGACCATCGAATCGATTCCACCTGATACAGCTATTAGAACTTTATCTTTTCTTGCCAACATCTTATGTTTCTTAATTGTTTCTCGAACCTTCAGAAACAATTTGCGCGTAATCATTTATTATCACCATAAATATATTGATTATCGTTGGGTTATTCGATTACAATCTTTCACTAATTGTTAAAAATTTATTTTATCTGTGTCAAAATCTTTTTGCAAAGAAGTTATGCCAGATAAGAAAGTCATCATATTAGGTGCAGGACCTACAGGTCTATCTGCCGGCTATCAATTGACGAAAAAAGGTGTCGAAACCATCGTCCTTGAAAAAGAAAACTATGTGGGCGGTATTGCAAGGACAGTTGTCAAAGATAGCTTCAGATTTGACCTTGGAGGTCATCGATTTTTTACGAAAAAAGACGAGTTAATGAATTTCGTCAAAGATGTAATGGGCGATGAGCTTGTTCTCACACCAAGAACCAGTAGAATTTATTTCAATGGCAAATACTTTAACTATCCTCTAAAACCTCTTAATGCCTTGCTCAATCTCGGTTTTGTTTATACTCTAAAAGCTATGTTTGATTATGTTCTGATGAACATCAAAATAATATTTCGGTCGCCCAAAATCGTATCTCTCGAGGATTGGGTCGTTTCGCAATTTGGCAGAACGCTTTTTGAAATCTTCTTCAGACCATACACAGAGAAAGTATGGGGAATAAAATGCAACCAGATTGCAGCAGAATGGGCAGCTCAAAGGATCAAGGGATTATCGCTATCTTCCGCAATAAAAAATGCCCTTTTTAAACATCAGAAAGGTAAGCCTACGACACTTATCGATGAATTTTTCTACCCTAAATTAGGCATCGGCAGAATATCTGAGCGTCTTCAGGAGGAAATTAATAAGAAAAATGGTGTGTTATTAAACAATAATGTTACCAGGATTTTGCATAAAGATAACAAAGTGCTTTCTGTTGAAACAGCAACAAACGGAAATAAACAAATTCACCAGGGAACGCATTTCCTTTCTACGATACCATTCACTGAACTCATTCTGAAATTAGATCCGACACCACCAAATGATATCACAAATGCTGCTAAAAGTCTCGGTTATCGCGAATTGGTCACAATTCATTTTATGATAAATGCCGAAAGGGTCACGAACGATACCTGGATCTATATTCAGGACCCAAACATAACCTTCGGAAGAATCCACGAGCCTAAAAACTGGTCTAAATATATGGCACCGGAAGGTAAAACAAATATCGTCATCGAATATTTCTGTTTCGAAGGAGACCGCATCTGGTCTACGGAAGATGGGGAGCTCATAAAATTAACCATTGACGAGTTGACAGAAAAATTATGTTTTATTGATAAAAATCTTATACTGGATGCTTTTGTCGTTAGAACAAAAAAGGCATATCCGATGTATCAACTTGGATATCGAGAACCTTTTAATAAATTGAAGGAATACATAAAGGGATTTAGTAATCTTCAGGTGATAGGTAGATATGGAATGTATAAATATAACAATATGGATCACTGCATCGAGACAGCGCTTCGAGCTGTCGATAACATCTTCGGAGCCAACTTTGACTTATACGAAATCAATAAAGAACCTGAGTATCACGAGATAAAATATTCTAAACGAGAAGATATATAAAAAATAATCTTTCCCCTTCTTCTCTTTCTATTTATATCCTTGCCATAAGTCTGCTTTAGACGTCGGTGCCGAGATAATCCATATATCAGTTGGGCTTTGCTGATCTGTGGATATGTGTGATTCAAACACTATGTATCGAGCATTTTTAGACCAAGAAGGTGCACCATCTTCACGATCCGAGAGCGTTGTTACCTGCATTGGTTGTCCACCATCCATACGAATGCGATAGAGATTTGCAATATCTTGCCCAGAATAATCCGCTGAGGCAATAATGTATTTCCCATCAGGTGACCAGGAAGCATCCGTTTCATTTGCATCATTTGTATTCGTTAATTGTTGCATGCTTAAGTCATTAGAATCCACAACCCATAGGTCCCACGTATCCTGTGCTGGTACATATCTTTGAAAGACAATATTTGTCCCGATTGGAGACCAGTTCGGTTGGCGGTCATTTTCGGAGCCTCCAAGAACAGTAACGTCATCTGTACCATCAGGTTTCACTTTGCGCACATCACTATGATTCTCATCTATCCTGTGTTCGAATACAATCCACCCTCCATCTGTCGACCAGCTTGGTTCAATATAGTCACCTCCTGAAGAATGGTTGGTAATTCGTGTAAGACCTGTTCCATCTGGTTGAATGCGCCAGAGTTCTGTACGATCTTCACGGTCAGATGCAAAAACAATTTCATTGCGTACCGCATTCCAGGCTGATCCGGGCAAGTTGACATCGTCCCAATCGCCTCTGTCCGTTAGTTGATTAGAGTCTGTTCCATCCAGATTCATTATCCACAACTGCGATGGTCCTGCATTATAACCTGTCTCAAATACCGTAAATACGATTTTATTTCCGTCTGGTGAGAATGCTGGATTTTGAGCACTCGCATTTTCGCCTATGAATGGTCTCGGAGAAAACAGTCGAGCAGCACCATCTTCACGAATAGAAGCCTGTGGCAAAGAGGGAGATACCTGATAGGTGGGAAGCCGATCTAGCGGTGTTTGTGAGACAAACATATTATAACCCTTTTGAAGACCCAATGTATACGATTCATCAATATTCGTTGAAATAAGCGCATAACTGCACTGTAAAATTGGTTTGTTAGCTCTTTGCCAAATCAAAAGTTTGGAATAAAACCATTCTCGCGAATAATCCCCGCCTGTATCAGGAGTTCTTATATCACCCGAATCTGGATCATCCCAGTTTGTATCTCCTTCACCACTGAAAAAGACATCTTCCTGACCAATAGCATCGCATTCAGGAAGATACTCAAGTCGAATCTCTGCTAACTCTGGTGCATTTTGTGGTACAACAAGAAAATCTATATCTCTTGTGCGGGCATATTGACGAATCTCTCTAACAAATTGAACCATTGCATCCGCCGGGTCAATTCCCGCTGAATCTGCAGCATCGATGACAGCATCATTCGAATACGCACCAATCCAATCCATATAGATTCCATCAAATCCGTCATCGATAACGAGATTCAGAAGGCTATCAGCATTATATATAACAATATTTTTCCATCTTTGATCCCAGAATGCAACAGGATAGTTGCCCGACCATCTGTCTGGATCAATTGTGAGAAGAAAATCCGGATATCCTAGCTGAGTCTGCGTTGGCGGTATCCAATCATCACCCCAATAATACCTATAGTCCTCCGCTTCACCCACATCTACATAGGCTAAGACAACCTTATGAGAGCCTGTGCGACTACCTGCACTATTTTTTAATTGTTGTACCACTTGAGCTGTGGGGAAATCTTCCTCACCAGTCTCAGTTCGGGTTGGATCAATTACGACGATATCATACTCTGCATTAACCATTGCATCCACAGCGCCACTCTCAGAAAGGCTCTGAATCTGATAAGCCCAATTACGAGCACCTCTCACAAGCAATAGCCTTTCGGAAACGGGACAATGCTGGCTACTGGCAAATGAGCCACTCGCATATACCTCATTCACTGCATTTATCTTCACCGAATAAACAATGGTTAATAGTAAAAAATATGTGAATATTATCTTGGATGTTTTTCGCATCTCGGCTTACAGTCAGTACTTTGATTGATTCTTGCAAAGCAATATTGCTTGGAAATATTAATACAGTATCTCAATTTGAAAATCAATGGTATTTTCCAATGCAGGTTTACTTCTAATGATTATTTCTCGCAGAAAGTCAGCTACACACATCTTTCTAATAGATTTGCCAGTCGCTGACACTGGCTGTGAAATCTACATCCAGCGTAACAATATCCCCTGCTTGTGTGATCTGGGCAGGTGCGACTACATCACTATAACCGGTCTTCGAGAATCTAAATTGTTGTAGTCCAGTTGGTACATCCAGGATAGCATACCAACCACTCCCATCAGTAGGAACTGCTGTTAAAACCTGTCCATTTATCATTACAGTCCCGTGGTCAACAGGAATGCCTCCTGCGGTTAAATTCCCCTCGACAATTCCTGTAGTAGGACTCGACTTCCAAGTGTGAATCGGTGGGTCTTCCCATTCTGGAAAAAGCTGAGACTTGAGTTCACTATAAAATTCTGCTCTTGATTGTGTCGGCTTGGTTGCATTTACTTCACTATAGTAATCATAAATATTAAGTCCTGCAGCACCGGCATTCCTTGCATAAAGAAGCTGATCCATCGAGTCCTGAACACTACTCTGCAAGTATGCACCGATGCCTATTATGCTCCCCCTTTTATCATCGTTCGCCAACGATAAATTACACCAGCCTTCATATCGCGATGCACTCGTTGAATAATCCATAAGAGCATTGTAATCTATTATTCCATCCTGAAGCCATCTTACCCAATCTTGAAATACTCCTGCATATGCACTGGAGTTTTCCCAATCATCATAATCGTATCCCCAATTGACCGTATCGGCCGTTAGTACTACATTCGGATTAACCATTAATGACTTTACATACACCTTTTTCACTTCTAAAGTTACGCACTCTCGACGCCAGTCGCACCAGTCTGGGTCAGATGGAGATGGCTGTCCACTTTTTCCATAAATTTCGTTGAACCGTGCTACACTTACTGGATTATAACCCCAGTCTCCTGATGCCTCAGGGTATCTGATGTAATCAAGATTAATCCCATCAATGTCATAATTTGTTAGACAATCAACAATCACGGCGACATTATGGTCTACTGTGCCCGGGTGTCCCGGATCTAAAAATTTTGTATCAGCTCCTGTTGAACCTGTAGAATCATACATCACATACTCAGGATGTTGTGAAAGAACATGTTGTGGATCAAGAGTTTCGCCTGTTGTAATACGATGCATTACAAACCATGCATGCACTTCGATGTATTTCTTTCCGCCTGATGTATCGTGTGCACTACTTATAAGGTATCCTAGTGGATCATATGATGATCCGCCGGATATATTTGTAGCTCTCGGCTCAATATTCGAATCATAATATGCATCCCCGATTTTCCTGACTTCTGGTATTATGGTGTTTATATTATTATCTCTGCAAGTTTGAATAAATGTATCTGCCTGAGATTGATTAAGAAATCCTGTACCCCAGGAGTCCGCCCATATACAACGATACTCTCTCGGCGCTTCTTCTCCCACAATATAAGACATACCAGAACTCGTTGTTGGCTGACCAGTGTTATCTTCAGCAGTGAAATAAAATTCCACTGTATCACCATCTGGTTGGGGTGGTATTGACGCACCAAATATATCATCGCCTGCGCTACCATCGTTGTGTAAACCATCATCATACGCAGTAACACTGCCTGATGTTCCGTTGGGGGTGGAGTTGTAATGTAAGGTTGCTGATGTTACTGAGCCATCGTCTGTTATTTCAGCAGTGGCATCTACCGTATCCGTATCTGAAGGATAGCCTGGATCGTAACTCAAATTGGTGATAACTGGCGGTGTGTCTTCATAAGTTACAAATTTTATCGCGTCTGAAATATATGCACCCGTACCTCCGCTATTGTTGAGTTGTACATACCCACCTGTACCTGCATCAAAATTGTACTCTCCTATATACAATTCTTGAACCATATTTGATCCATACTGACTAATGTGCACAATATCCGTTCCCTCCGAATGAACGATCGTGTAGGGAGCATCTGTTGTTCGATTAGTGCTTGTTCTTATTATGGCATAAACCTCATACCTTGCAGGATTGATTATATCAGGTGTCCAGGTTGCTGAGGCAGCAGGTTCTGTATCGATCACGTATCTGTAAGTTCCGCCATTATATCCAGTGCTTGTGCTTGTAGTCCAGGAACCTGTTTCAACATATCCCGGTGAGCCATCATCATTATCTACTATATATTCATCCGCAAACATTAATACTACAAATGTTGATAGAATTGTTAGAATTAAAAATACCTTTTTAAAAAACATTTTTATCTCCTCGGTGGGAAAAATATTTCTTAAAATTGCTCAATATTGATATTTTTATATTAATAATACTCCCAATTACTAACACCTAAAGAGCCGAAGTAGTTAAGTATTGCAGCCATTACATTAGTTCGGCTTGTAAGATCATATATCGTCTCAAACGGAAATCCAAAGTGTATTATCTTTGCCTCACTTGTTCCACCAGATACAATTCCGGTGAATGTCACGCCTGCTACATTTGGTCCTGAACTGTAATACAGTCCGCTCACGCTACCACCATACCCAGAGATTACATCCGGGTAATTAACATCGTAAGTTCCGTGTGTTCCATCATCAAAATTAAATGAAAGCCCATCAAAGTCTGTGGAGCTCACACCAGTAACCGAATATGTTCCAGCATCATCAGCAACATAGTCTGCTTTCAAATAGTTATTATAAAATGGTGTATCGTTCGGATTTCCATTAGAATAATTATTCGAAGTATCCGCTTCATCAACGAGATCCCAACCTATTTCAGCACCGCTGACGAAGATGTATCCACCGTCCTTAAGATAGTCTTGAATAAGAACTTGTTCATTATAACCGATGGTCTCACTCTCGGTTGATTCTTCTCCACACATCCACATAACAATGGTGTAGCTGGAAAGAGAGATGTCTCCTTCAACAACACTTTCATTCGTGCAGGAATCATATCGAACAAGATTTGCTGTAAGCGCATCGGCGAAATTCTCAAGCAGTGTGTGGCTTGTTCCTCCACTCTGCGTGTTCCATCTATCATATCCATCGACTATCAATATTTTGTGTCCTGAACTACCGAGTGAACATACGACAACATCCGAATCCATACTCGGTCCACCTGTGTTAACCGCCTGAACTTTGAATGCATACCTTACTCCTGTGCTTAATCCACTTACAGTGGCTGAAGTAGCGTCTGTGCCCAGTGTTGATTCATTTTGGATTTGTGTCCAGCTACCAGAACCTGTTTTTTGAAGTAAACGAAATCCCTCACTTGCATAACTTGCCCAGTTTATAGTAACCTCATCAGCAGCTGTTTGAACAGCTGATTTAACAGTTGGTGGCTCGACATTCACATCAAAGTAATTCAAAATGGCTTTCATCACACTGAAACGAGTTGCCTCTGGATAAATCGTCTCATACGGAATTCCAAAATTGACTACTGATCCCGCTCCTGAGGTACCATATACACAAGCGTTTCCTCCGAGTCCTCCAATATAAACCAATCCGACTGTACCTCCACCAACTGCGCTCATCGTATCAGGATAAACTACATCATAAGTCCCGTGTGAACCATCATCAAAGTAGAAATCCATACCATCGAATATTGTCCCTGCAGAGCCCTGAATATGATAAGTACCTGCATCATCTTCAACATAGTCTGCTAATAAATAATTATTATAAAACAGTTCATCATTTGGGCTGCCATTCTTATAACCATTACTCGTATCCGCATATTCATCAATGTCCCAACCTATCTCCGCACCAGACACAAATAAATGACCCCCTCCATCTAAAAAGTTCTGCAAATGCATCTGTTCAGCCCAGGAGAAGGTCTCGTCAAATGTGCTATCCTCCGAAACAGTCCAGACAACTGCTTCATAATCACCAAGGTCTATCTGCTCATCCACAACAGCTTCGTTAGAACAGAAGTCGTATCCAATTCCCCTTGAACTTAACGCCTTCCCTACTCTCACAAGGATCGTGTGATTCGAACCATGCTGCTCTCGATAGCGATCGCTACCATCAACAAGCAGCAGTCGATGGGCTAATGCTCCGTCTAATCTATATGCCACAACATCCGAATCTTCTGTCTCAGAAGTATTTAATGAGGTTGCTTTGAAATAATATGTATGGTCAGGCAATAGTCCCGAAACTCCGCAAACTCTCTCCGGCGGTGTCAGCTCATTGTAGTCTCTAATCAGTCCCCAACTTGTTCCGTCTGAACTTATATATATCTTAAATCCCTGGTCGGCTTGACCATCCCATCGAATCTCTACCCTTTCAATCCCAGAACGAGTAATATAAGTGATGGTTGGCTCAGGAAAATCATAAACCTTATAATCACCTGGATCGTTATAACGAATTGGCGGATAATTATCATCCCGAGATAAAGATCGATGAACCATCTGCCATATAACACCACCACCAGCTGTATTCTCGTATAACATTGATGTGTGAGTGTCATCTGTAAAGTAATCAAAAAGCCGTATATGATGGCTTGGATAGTTTAGAGCATCTCCCATCCTCAAATCATCCCAGTCTATATCATCAGAAATCCCTGGGAAACTTGCGGTAACCCGTCTTGGCGAAGTCCAGGCATTTGAAACAAAACCAGAACAGTCTGTGCCTGCAGCGTAAGTGTCATAAGATGATGATCCGCCTGTATTAATGTTTCCCGCACCATCTCCTTCGGTCATTCTAAGCAAATATTCTCTGATTGAGTCCTCTCCGCCCCAGCAGTACTCCATTCCTGTCCGCCAACCTACTGTTGTATCAAAATATGTCACACCCGAATAGCTTTGAAGATTAGACGAGTCGCAATAGTAATATAGTGTGTCGTAGTCCTCTGCTATCGCTATTATTCTGTCTCTCTTAACATCGTGACTTACATCACCATCATACGCATAATTTGTTGCCCAGACGACACCTATTAACACAGTGCTAATTACGAAAAATGTTACAAATCTTACTCCAAATATATTTCTTTTCATCTAAAATCTCCTTTCCCACGGGGAGCCTGCGGCTCAATAGCATGTTATTGTCAAACCCTTCTCGGTGGTTAACATTTGATATACATCCCCTTTCGGGGTTATTTGTGTCTTCTTATATACTGTTGTATAGTAGTTATTAGGAAGCTTATAAAGCTTGCGTAATTCCCCTTTCTGACTATACCTATGGACCTCTAATTTCGCTCTATTGTTTATGATTCTTTCTATCTCAACATATAGATTCCCGTTTCCATCCTGTCCTTTGAATAAAACTGCGCCTATTTTATCTCCGTTTATCTTTAGAGGAACTGTAACCAGTATTTTCCCATCTGCGTCACTGCCTAATATTCGAATATTTTTCCCTGAAATGCGTTTTATTTTAAATCTTAATTCACTTTGCGCATTTCCTGCTCGTCCTTCTGCAGTAATCTTATTTCCCTTTTCTGGCTGCTTGATTTCTCCATTCCCATTGATTCCAACTAAGGCAATTGCCTTTTGATCAACATTGTTTAGCTCCAAAATATTGTCTTTACTCAGTGTAAGTTCGGATCCGTAACCTTCAATAATTTTACCCCTACTTTGATATGCAAAATCCTTATCTATATCTCCCTTCTCGCTGTAGTGTCTCAATCCTTTTCTGCCTTGTATGAAAAAACCATTGTTTTTATCATCACAAATTGCCCAGCCTACCACATTTTTTGCTATTGTTTTCAACTGATTCTCACCAACTTTTTTCAGTACTCTTCTGTTAATTGTATCAAGTAAAAGGATCTCCTCCCCTGATTCTGAAATATCAAATGATAGCGGTCCGCTTCTTTCCAACTCTTCCATATCTATAATTCCCACTTCATTTTCCCCTTCCCCCCAACTCGCATTTAGCACAATATTGCCTTCCTGGCTTTGCACCTCTATGGTGATTAAAGAAATAACAAGAATCATACTTAACAAAAGGCTGGTTTTTGTTATTAAAATCTTTATACTGGCTTTCATTTCAAGTCTCCTTTTTTATTGTATATTGAGTAACACTTTCTGTCCTAAAGAATCCTCTTTTTTTCCACACTTTTTACACATAGAAATGTCTTTATTAACATTGTCTCCTGTAAATTATGAATTTAATCACATTTCAGATGAAATTTGTTTATACATATTGATATGTGACTATAGTTTTCATCATCTTTACAAGGTTAAAATTTCATAACTTAATGTACTTTTCCTCTTTTTAACAGTGCTTACTATGATTACTCTTATTTATTATTATATATTATATAATAAGATTAGTACTAACTTGTTGGCGGAAAATTTCTCACATATTACCACTTGTTATTAATTTAGACTTCTTTTCACATATCATATTAAAAGTAATATGCAAGAAACAATTTTCTTTTTTGTTTCTTGTAATTCGGTACACAATTCATATATACAGATTAAAAAGAAGATTTTGCTAAAAAGAAAATAAAAATAATGAGACGATTTACTAAAGTATCTCTAAGTATATACTTTTTGATATTGTTTGCTGTTATAATATTTTCAATGGTGAGGGTTATTAAAAAGTCAAAGCAGAAAACCAATGTAATATCTTACCATCTTAAAAAGGAAGATAATAAACCTGAAATAAAGTTAGTTAAAAATTATTATTATGAAAAAGAGAGCAGCGATTTAGTTTGTTCATCAGTAGTAGATAGAAACACAGGGATAATTACAGGAAGAGTGACTCATAAGGATACAGGAAAAGCGGTTGATGGTATTCGAGTAGAATGTATTAGATTGTCACCAGATAGAAAGGGCAAAGAAGAAAAGACTATTTTTGCAGATTCGAATAACAGTGGTTTATATGTGATTGAAAATTTAGCTGAGGGAATATATGAAGTAAATGTAGTTGATGAGAAATATTCGGCGTTACCTTGTGTAAATGTCGGAGTTAATAGTAATATAGTGTCGCAAAATGTAAATTTTAATTTGGTCAGCTCATCAAATCTTTCTGGAAAAGTGTATGATGTGGAAAATGAGACAGCAATATCCGGAGTAGTGTTGGAACTGAGGTCCGATGGTGACAAAATGAAAAGTTCTTCAAAGGTTTATTTACCTGTAACTACAGATTTGAAAGGGGAATTTCATTTCAATAATATATATCCGACAAAATATAATATCGATGTGAAGTCTGATAAGTATTATTACACCGAAAGCGAAGAAGGATTTTCAGTAGATGTTGAAGAGGGAGAGTTGTCGAATGCGGTAGAGATAGGCTTGAAGAAAGGATTAGGAAAAATAAAGGGGATTATCAGGGGAGAAAGAGGAGGATTGTTAGGTGGAGTTGATATGGAACTTAGAGAAATTTCAGAAAGTGGAGAGACAGTAAGTAAATGTGTATCAGAAGAAGATGGTAAGTTCACCCTGGATAACTTGTTTTTAAGGAAACGTAGTTATGAACTTGTTTTCACACATAATGAATATAGAGAAGCCAGTAAAAAGATCGCACCGAAAGATGAAAATGATGAAGTGATAGTAAATGTAGTAATGGAAAGAGGAGGATCAATTAAAGGGATAGTGAAAAATGAAGATGGTGATGCTTTAGAAGGTATTAAGTTATATTTATTCTATATAGATAGGGAAAGAGTGCTGATACCAAATGATACAGAAGATAAAAAGGCCGAAACGGACCAATTTGGATTGTACAAAATATATGGTCTCAATCCAGGAGAATATAAAGTGATAGCAGAAAAAGAAAAATACGGACTCGCCGGGTCTGGGATGGTAACAATAGAAAATGAAGAAACGGTGAATTTAGATATTACATTAGAGAAGAGTTGGTCTGTTTCAGGACAGGTTCGCACAACAAAATTTGAGCCTATAGAGGGTGTGGAGATTTTTCTCGAAGGAGAGGAAAATGTACATAATTTTTTGACCGATGAAAGAGGAATATTCCATTTCGATAATTTATTAGAGGGAAACTATATTTTAAGGGCAAGACGAAGGATTGTTTTCTATGATGGTGAAGTAATGCAAGAGATTGTTAGGAGCGTAAACGCTGGGGGGAGTAATACAGATGTAGAGTTTTGTGGGGTAGGATCAATCAAAGGAGTTGTGAGAAGTGCAGTCAATTCAGAGGTACTTCATAGTTATAGTGTGGAGTTGGAACCTGTGTTAAAGGAAAATGGAGAGAGCAGGATTAAGAAGAAGATAAAAGACAGTGAAACAGGAGAATTCAATATAAAATACATCGGCGCAGGAGTGTATTATATCAGGGTGAATGCACAGGGATATAATACAGTTTTATTTGGTCCTGTAAGTATAGCTGAAAATGCAAAAGTCAGTGACATTGAGATATATGTAATGCCAATTATGAGATTAACACCTTAATTTCTACGCAGTCAAAAATTTTTTGTAGGGACAGAACAATGTTCTGTCCTTTTAAAAATCAGGATATTTTCAGGACAGCTGAACCTTTAATTTTGCTGTCCTTGAGTAGCTTGAGGACTTTATTTGCTTCTTCGAGGGGAAATACATCAACTTCAGTTTTTATAGGGATATCCACAGCATATTTCAGCAATTCTTCAGCATCGATTCTTGTGCTATTGGCGACACTTCTTATAGTTTTTTCATTGTAGAGTAAATCGTATTTCATTTCAGGTATAGGCGACATATAAATACCTGCTAATGCAAGAGTGCCTCCTTTGTTTAAAACACGGAGAGCTTCAGGGATAAGCCTGCCTGTCGGTGCAAAAATGATACTACTATCCATTAATGCTGGAGGTGTGTCTTCAGCGAATCCTGTCCAGATAGCACCAAGTTCTCTGGCGAGTTCCTTGTGATTTTCACTCCTTGTGAAGACATATACTTCGCAACCAATATATTTTGCGATTTGTATGGTTATGTGTGCTGAGGCTCCGAAACCGTATAAACCGAGTTTTTTATTAGGTCCTGCATCACTTAGTTTATAAGCTCTGTAGCCAATTATTCCAGCGCATAGGAGTGGTGATGCTTGTATATCATCGAAGTTCTCGGGAATCGGATAAGCGAAATCTTCGGAGATTGCTGTGTATTCCGCATAACCTCCATCTTTATCGTAGCCGGTGAATTTAGCTGAAGCACAGAGATTTTCTAATCTGTTCTTGCAGAAATTGCATTCACCACAGGTTGAATTGAGCCAGGCAACACCGACCTTGTCTCCTATCTTGAATCTTGTTGCGGAATCTCCGATTTTGTGGACTTCGCCAACAATTTCATGCCCAGGAATGATGGGCATTTTGCGAGGTGTTATATCGCCCTCGACAGTATGAAGATCGGTATGACAAACACCGCAAACCGTGTTTTTTATTAGAATATCCTTCGGACCAATTTTTGGCATGGGAATATCAACAAGCTTAAGCGGTTCTTTTTCAATTGGAGAAAGTTCTTTTAAAATCATTGCTTTCATAATAGTATCCTGGGTATATTGTAGTGTCGCATTATCCGCTTGTAGTCCCCACTTTAGTGGGACCTGCTAAGGCAGGTACTACAAACCAATTACAAAATGTTTCAGTTCATAGAGTAATCGCTGAGTGATTTTGTTTTTGGGTAACTTATCAATAATTTTACCTTTTTTAAATAGGGCAGCATACTTTTTAGATCCTGCGATTCCGATGTCAGCTTCTTTTGCTTCACCAGGACCGTTAACTACACATCCCATAATGGCGATGGTAACATTCTTGTTTATATTAGTAGTTCGTTTTTCGACTTCTAATGCGATTTTTTCGACATCTATCTCTGCCCTTCCACAGGTCGGGCAGGCTATAATATCGACTCCTGATTTTCGCAAATCAAGACTGTTAAGAATCTTTTTGGCTACTATGACTTCATTAACAGGATCTGAAGCTAAAGAGACCCTGAGTGTATCGCACAATCCTTCATATGTGAGGATTCCGATACCGACTGAGGATTTTATGGTGCCAGAAAAGACGGTGCCAGATTCTGTTATGCCGATATGGAAAGGGTATCTGCATTTCTTTGCTAAGAGTTTGTATGCTTCTATTGTCGTGAGGACATTGGATGACTTTAACGATACGACAATCTGATTAAAATCAAGGGATTCTAACAGTTTTATATGGTTAAGTGCGCTTACAACCATTGCTTCTGCAGTTGTGATTTCGCCTTTCTTGACTTTCGAGAGAAGATTTTTTTCGAGAGATCCGGAATTTACACCAATTCTGATTTTGATGTCGTAATCTTTGGCTTTTTTGACGATCTTTCTTACCTTTTCTGAACTGCCTATGTTTCCCGGATTTATTCGTATACCATCCACACCCGATTCTATGGATTTTAGTGCAAGTCTGTAGTCGAAGTGTATATCTGCAATCAGTGGTACGGAAATGGATTTTTTGATCTTTGCTAAGGCTTTTGCGGATTCCGTATCGATAACGGAGCATCTTATGATTTCGCAACCAGCATCGACAAGTTTATGAATCTGGTTGAGTGTTTTGCGAACATCTCGGGTGTCTGTGTTTGTCATAGATTGAATAGTAACAGGCTCACCACCACCGATGTATCTATCACCGACACGGACTTTTATTGTTTTTCGTCGCTTTTTCATTGTCTTTAATTTTAGAGATATAAATGTCGCATTACGCTATTTAAATCCCAATCTCCATAGGTTTTGGGCGATATCGTTAAATGTCACTAAGACAAAAATGATTATGAGTACATAAACTGTGCCTACATAGATTGCAGTGAATGCCTTTTTAGGAAATGGCTTCCCGATAATTTTTTCTATAGTTACAAAACAAATTAAACCTCCATCGGCTATGGGAAGTGGGAGTAGATTAAAAATGGCTAATAGAAAATTTATCACAGCAAGAAAAGAAAGATATGCAAAGAGACCTTTCTTAGCTTGATCGTAACTGAGCATAATGATTTGTGCAGGTCCACCGAGTCCTTTTTCGATAGCATTCTTGGGCAGCTTAAAGGTAATTAATTTATAGAGCATTTTATATGTTTCGGCAGCAATGTTTCGAAGAGTCGCAATAGAATTTATAAATGCTTTATGTGGGGGAACACGAACGAATTTTTTAA
>CAZYWQ010000002.1:21844-26483 GCA_964651675.1 uncultured Candidatus Sumerlaeota bacterium
TCAGTTCCTTATCGAGACTGTTGTGGATAATGTCGGTCATTTCTTTCCAGCGGTTAATGGGTTGATTATTAATCGCAATGATTCTGTCGCCACTTTTTATTCCTGCTTTTTGAGCAGGATAATTTGGAATAACATCCTGGATGATTGGTTCAACAAGCGGTTGAGCGCCAAACTGTAATGTCATTTTACCATCTTCTGTTTTTACCCAGGGATCAACAGTAATAGGTATTTCTTCATTGTTGCGTTTAATGACAAAATTCAGCACCTTGTTTTCTTCAAAATATTTGTATATATTTTCGAAGTACTCCACATTTTCACCGTCAACCTTAATGATTTTATCACCGGGTTTTAAACCACCTATAGCTGCCGGAGAATTAGCTTCGACTTCATCGATAATGGGTGAGTTATAATATTCGTTAAAGCCGATGGATAAGGCGAAGGTAAGAACCAGAACGCCGAAAATCATATTGAATAAACAGCCACCTGCAAGGATAAGAAGTTTCTTAGGTAAGCTTTTTGGGTATAATGAGGCTAGATCCGAGTAAGCATCTTCTTTGAAAGATTTTGACTTTTTTTCAGTATCGGATTCTGTTTTAGCTGGATCAACATCTTTTTGTTCGGGTGTTGTACCCTGTTCATCCATAAATGGAATCAAATTCATTTTAACATATCCGCCGAATGGGAAAATCGATAAGGCATAGGTTGTCTCGCCCCATTTTTTCTTCCAGATTTTCTTGCCGAAACCTATTGAGAAGGTTTCGACACTGATTCCAAACAGTTTGGCGAAGACAAAATGCCCGAATTCGTGAACGAGAATTGATACGCCAAGTGTTATCACGAAGCTTAGTACAAGACTGAAGATTGTTTCCATAAAATAAAACCTCTAATAGAATAAAACAGTGCCAAATTAATATAATATCTTAATGTAAATCAAGATGTTTTATCAGTGTCCAATAATTGCGGAACCCTTACAGGGTTTTGAACAATGTGTCCATCTTCAATACCCAGCGTGATTACGTTGGGCTAAATATACAGAATCCTTTCAGGATTCTTGTTTTGGAGAGGTGATTTGAAAATTTGTATTATTGGATTCAGAGAAGGGACATTATAAAATTGGAGAGGTCAATCTTTTTCTTTTTTAGCCTTATCGATTTTTCTAATTTCTTTCATTAACTCATTAATTCTCCACTCGAGAGATGTCAGTATCCAGAGCTGAAAATGATTTACTCTACCGACAACATTGATGAGATGTATAATTTTTAAAGAGATAATTCCGATTGCTACTTCAATAAGGATGAAACGGAGGGCATTATGTGCAAGAATGGATGTTACAAGGCAGAGAACGACTACGACTATAAATAGAACTTCAGTTAGTCGAGATCGTAGCGATGGCATTCCACCAATCTGACCAACGATCTTTCTAACACGCTCTTTTTCCTTTTTGAATGCTTCGACTTCCTGTTTTAAATCTTCGATTTCTTCGGAAGTCATTTCATCTCGTGGCATAGACGCACTCCTATTTTTAGATGAGTGAATTTCAAATTTTTAAGAATGTGTTATGTGATAAAATCAATATTAAATACTCTAAAAATCCTTTATGTTTTAATGTAGCGTTTCGTTCCGGATTGTCAAGCCTCTTTCGTACCAATGAGAAATGTTCATCAAGCTCGTGTATCGAGCAAAATCTGTTGATTTGTGAGTCTTGATTGTATAGGGTTAGAAAAATTTTAAGCGTACGGTGGAAAACAGAAGAAGAATAAGATGAGGAAAATTCAGTTATATATATTCCCATCAATCTTGATAATCATATTCGCCATACAGGCAGTAACAAGCTATGTTCGAATGTCTCCGACTTTCGATGAGTCCACACATATTGCGGCGGGTTTTTCTTATGTTAAGACAAATGACTATTCATTCAATTATGAGCATCCGCCACTTATCAAGCAGATTGCTGCGATTCCATTATTGTTTATGGATCTTGGTTCACCGAAGGATTATTGTGGCTGGAGAGAAGGGAAAATAGGGGCTTATAGCCACTTTTTACTTTATGAGGGGAATGATTTTGAGAAGATTTTTTTCTGGTCGAGATTGATGATTGTCATAATGAGTATGGTTTTGGGTATTTTTTTATTCGTTTGGTCAAAGGAATTGTGGGGATATAATGGAGCGCTATTTAGTCTTTTTCTGTTTTCATTTTCTCCTAATATAATTGCGAATAGTGGATTAGTAACGACTGATATGGGTATCACGATGTTTTTCTTTGTTTATTTTTATTGCCTTTTTAGATTTTTGCAAAAGCCAAATATGAGAAATGCGGTTTTTGTAGGTTTTGCTCTCGGAGGCACACTTGCTTCGAAGTTTTCTTCTCTAAGCATCTTTCCGATAACAGCTTTTATGTTTGCTGTATTTTTTATTGAGAAATTCTTTTTAAAAAATAGTCATAAAGAAGCTTTGACAAAACTGAAGGTAGTTAAAGATGATTTCATATCGTACATAACAAAGTTCTTTTTAATCTTTTTGATAGCGATTGTATTATTGTGGGTAGATTATGGCTTTGAGGCGAGACCGTATCCATTTCACAATTATTTAGGAGGATTAAAGTCGGGAATAGAGCATTCGAAGAGAGGACATTGGGCGTATTTTCTTGGAGAGATTAAGGAAGGTGGCTGGTTTCTTTATTTTCCAATAACATTTTTAATTAAAACACCAGTTGCGACGATGCTTCTTCTTTTATTATCAATCGTTTTCTTTATTGCGAGAAAGTATTTTAAGGAGCAGAAATATTTAATACTTATACCACCACTAATTTATTTTGCCATTTCTTGTATAACAAATATCAACATCGGATACAGGCACATTCTACCAATCCTGCCGTTCATATTTTTAATTTCAGGATGTTTGTTCAAAGAGTTTAAGCCGAAATCGTTTTTGATTAAGAGTATTATAGTCGTTTTATCACTCTGGTATGTGATTTCTGCAGAAATGATTTATCCATATCATTTGACTTATTTTAACGAGATTATTGGTGGACCTAAGAATGGGTATAAATATTTAGGAGACTCAAATTTGGATTGGGGTCAGGGGATAAAGGAATTGAAGAAGTATACGGATAAAGAAGGAATCAGTGTAATTAATTTATCTTATTTTGGATATGCGGATCCGACATTATATGGGATTAATTATATTCGCATTCAAGGATATAATAATCTGCAGACACCGCTGTATGATTTTGATGAAGGGAATCCACCATCGGGAGTGTATGCAATATCGGTGACCAATTTGCAGGGGATATATCTGCGCGATTTTGATACATATAAATATTTTCGTGATAGAGAACCAATTGCAAGAGTGGGTAATTGTGTTTATGTTTATATATTATAGGTAATCGTTTGATAAGTTACTATGTGGTTCAGCGCTCTTTATTCTGAAGGTAGAGACCATCCTTATATTTTTGGTGGGTGATTCTTGGGCGGTAGATTTCCCAAAAGCCGAGAACTAAAAAATATAAGAATCCACCACATATCACACGATAGGGTTGCCTAAAAGTACAATTTTCATACTTTATAATTTCCATCTCAGGGGTAAACCCCAGCCTTGGTAAAGGAAGCCTCATCACAATTATAAGTATAAGAACGAAGAAAACAGTTGAAGCTACCCAATCAAGTTTAATGGCCTCCTTGACATCTTCTGTTAATTTTTTGTCTAAGATAACATTAGTAATTCTCTTGCCCATCAATATTAAAAAGTTCGCAAGAGGCCAAATGGTTTTCACCGAACGGGAAATGACAGCAAAGAATAGTATATATATAATGGAAAGAACCAGAAGACCGATAATTTTTCCTACAGGACTTCCCTTGCTTAGCAATACGGGTGTCATAAAACCAGCAGAGTGGATAGTTAAGCCTTCTACCACAAACAAGATTCCTAGACCGAGTAAAATTTCATCGATAAAGGGTTCCGGATTTATCCACACAATCAGATAAGTAGCAGCAAGGATAAAATCAGGGAAAACTATGAATATGATTTTGTAGAGACCCATTTTTATGGGTGTATCTTCTTACTATTATTTTTTAAACATCGCATTATCAAGAACGATCGCGCTCCGTTTTATTACGGATGATTATTAACCGATGTGCAGGAAGTCAGGGCAAAGTTCGCTCCATTACCCATGCAGCAATTTTCAGCGACAAGGCTGTTGTTTGCATGAATTCCATAGCTTGTATTGTAGTAACATGTGTTGCCTCTAATCGTGCTACCGTTGGTCCAGATACCAGCAGTTCCATTATTCCGACATGCATTATGAGTGATTGTATTACCATTGCCTCCAGAAATGCCATTATATGCATTGGAGTAGCAGGTATTGCCACTCACTGTGCTGCAACCATTGCCGAGATCGATCCCATGACTTCCATTGTTGTAACAGTGCAATCCTTCAAAGAGGGTGTTGTAGGCACAATATGAATTAATTCCCGACTCCCGCCAGTCGCGTACGGTGCCATTACGGACGGTTATGTTAAGTCGGTTACCATCAGCAAAGATACCGTACCCACTTGATCCCGCTGTTTTGCCAGGACCTGTGATTGAATGTCCGTTTAGGTCAAGTGTTACATCGTCTACAGTAATCGTGATGCCGTGTGTG
>CAZYWQ010000003.1:0-13484 GCA_964651675.1 uncultured Candidatus Sumerlaeota bacterium
CTTATATTCTTATCCCCAAAATAACTGTATAATTTCTTAAGTTCGTTAGTATGTCTTTTGTCTTGGTCGTGTACTACAAAACATTTCAGTCAGAACTCATTAGTTACTTTAAGGACACATTCCACCTTACCTGGACAATTATTATTAAATCTTTGATTTTATAGAGACAATATAAGCGGCTCTAATTACTTGTGTTAGTAATATTTGAGAAGATTTGACCATTTTATCAATAATGTTATCAAATTTGTTGAGATCTACTTCCCTCATTAATATAGGTATACCTTTGATGTGTTTTTCGATTTCTTTTGTTAGTTCTTCATCTGGATTTGATTGTAATCTTATAGGATTTATCAATTTATCAGACTGTTTTGTTATATCTGAGTAATCAGGTTTCTTTTTATTTAATTGCTAATTATATGCCAATCCTAAAAATGTAGCGATATTCTCCCGAAAAGAATTTATTCATTTTACTCTCTCGGCGGTAACAGAGTTGATGTATTGGGATCTCTTATTAATAAGAACTCCATAAATCCCTACGGGAAATGATAATAAAATACCTAAAAATATTATAAAATCCTTTACGCTTGATTCGGCGTTATTAGTTTCAAAGTCAAGATTGAGTGCATTAACATTTAATACAACCAAAATAGGAGTATAAAAGATTTTTTTATTATTCTATATCCCTTTTAACTTAGAGTAATAATATCAGGTGTGAATAGTGAGTTAAAATAGGTATTAAGAATTTTTATTTGTTTTCCCTTCAACAATAGCTATTTCTTCTTTTGTTAAACCATATAAATCATAAACCATCTGGTCAATTTGATGTTCGTATTCTTTGACTTTTGCCTGCTTTGTAGAATTATTAAGATAATCGTCATCTTTTGTGATGGCAAGAATTTTATCAACGAGTTCTATGAAGGGATTTTGATTAGAATTATTTGTGGATATTATTGGTAAGTTATCGATCTCATAGCCATTAACATTACTGTTTGTACTATTTAGTTTAAAGATATAATTTAGTAAAGAACTATTGAGCAGAGCCAAATAATATTTTAATATAACATTTCTATTTTTAAAGATTAAATAATTAACAGAGTTAGCACAGAAAATTCCTTGATCTATAATCATCATTTTTAGTCTTATCCGTTCATTAATTCCAGTAATTCCTTGCATTACTATTCTTTTCATTCTGTGATGTAAACTTTTCACACCGTGATTTTCTTTCAAATATAATTTTGAATTTAAATATTTTATTTCACCTTGACTCATTTTTTTTCTTATTAAGTAACAATCTATTATCGCCCCTTTAATCAATATTGAGTCATTAGGATTATCTGTTATGTATTTTTTTCCAAGAGTAATATCTATTTCACCCGTATAACAATGAGCCAAAGAAGACAATATTTTCGAAATCGAATAAACCTTTTTTAATAAACATAAATCTTTTTCTCTTAAAAGTGGTATTGTAAAATGAGTGTTATCTATTAGGGCAATATCATTCTTATTAATAAATGTCATCTCATTGGATTCATCAATATATTTGTCCCAATTGATTCTTACGAAAAATTTATTACTACCCATTTCTTTAAATAGATTTAAAATGCAAACAGACATCTTCACATTTTCAAAAACTCGTGTTTTTTCATTATCTCTTTCTGGAAATGCCTCAATCCCTATAATCTGATAGTTATTTAAAATCCATTTTCTCAACTGACTTGCACTAATATCACCTATGAAAGCTAACGGAAAAATCTCAGAAAAAAACCCCTTCTGTCTTATTATATTTATACTTTTGACAATAAATAATCTAAAGACATTAACCATTCCACCTAAAGCAGGCTTAAATTCCTTTGTGTTCTTATAAATTATTATTTCTTCGGAAGAAATAATATGCCCAGTAGATTTGTTTTGTTTTTTATTTAATAAGCCATATGGTGGATTGCCGATAACAACATCAAATCCACCTTTTTCTTGGAATACTTCAGCGAAGTGGAGTTTCCAGAGGAAGAAGGGTCGGGTGTTAGACTTCTTAAATTGGTTTATTTTGGGTATTAAGTACTCTTTCCCCTGATCTTTTAGTGTTGCTTCAATTAAGTCCCATTCCAGTCTCTCTATATCATTCTTGACTTTAGTTTTTTCTTCTCTCTGATAAGTATTGAATAGTTCCTTATGTAATGTATTTAATTTTTGCCAAATTAACTCTCTTTTTTTACCTTTAAATAAATCCATATTAGGTGAGTCGCTTTTATACAATTCGAGATTTAAGGAGGCTTTTACTTTCTTTAATTCTTCTTCTAATTGATAAAGCTTCACAGGTCTTTCGATTTTCTGATGCTTACTGAGTTCTGGATTATCTTTATAATACTTTAAGATTTGTTTTTCTAATTCCTCTCGTCTTCGTTTTAGATTTTCTATTCTTTCTTGTTCGTAATTAATAGGTAGACCTAATAATTTTTCGTCAAATAACTTAATTCCCCCATATTCTTCCAGAAGGCTATTTCCCTGCATAATCTTGTAATCAAGGTTGGGTAAAGGCTTTATTGTTTTATATTCTTCTTCGTCAACTACAAGAGAGAGCCACAATCTTAATTTGGCAATATCAACAGCGGAAGGGTCTATATCTACACCATATATAGATTCCTGAATTGCGTGACATTTAAAATTGTAAATAGTTCTATTTTTTTTGTCATCGATGTAATTGGTGAGAACATCTCGTGCTTTGACAATTTCACTCATCATTCCTACAGGGAAAGCACCTGAACCAATAGCGGGATCGCAGATTTTTATCCCTTCTAACTTTTCATCAATAATATTTGCATTTTCTCTTATGCTTTCTGGAAGTTCGAAATCATAACTTTTTGCACCTTTTATTTTCGCTAAATCATTGAAGGATACTAAATCCCCAAGATGAATTAATTTTGAGGTGTCTTCTTTTTTAATTTTTAGATTATCAGGATTTGGATTTAATGCAGAATCAAGATAATTAATGAGGCTCTCCCGACACATATAATGAACGATTTCACGAGGTGTATAGTATGTTCCTTTTGATTTACGGTCTTTAACTTCGAGTAAATTTTCAAATACTTTACCAAGCATTTCAGGATCAACTGCGACTTCTTTATCAAGCGGTTCATCTTCTTTAACTGTGAAATTATATCGCTCAAAGACATCGAGAATCCCTGTACCAATATCACCTTGTTTAGTTCTGATTGTGTTAGAAAATATTTCATCAGGAATATTAATATAAGTATTTACCCAATCATAATTATTGATAGGTTCAAAGAGACCACCATTTAAGAATGGAATTTTACAATCAAAATGAGAATAATAATCATCATCCCTTTTTGTTGCTAAAGCTTCATAGAATAAAGGTTCTAATATATCGTTGAAGAAATTTTTATAGTTTTCTTTATTAAATAATCTTCTCAGGAAATCTTTTACCCCTTCACCCCACTTTTTAAAATTACTGTTTTCATCTTTGCCAACTCCGAGCCAGCCTTTTTTCTGTAGGAAGTATAAGAATACAATTTGACCGAGAAGCTTCTTTGCAAAATTTTCTGTATCAATATTTTTATCAGTAAAATCTTTTTTTATCCTGTTGTCTTGTTCAACAAGTTTATCAAGCTCATCTTTAAGCTCTAAAAATAGTTCACGATATTTTGTAAAAAATTCTCTTGTTACAGATTCAACATTAAAAGCTTTTTCAATATCTACAATTAAGACACTTTCTTTTTTCTCTAAAAGAGGAACAAGATATTGTTGTGCTGTATGATTAGGTTCATTCTTGCCAACAAGAAAAGAAAATCTACGAGCTGGAGTCAATTCTTCTTCAACTTTTATTTTACCGCCTTCTGTTTCTTCCCATTTGTATTCCATTTTAACAAAAGAGAATCGCCAGTCTTCTAAATCATTGTGATAATAGGATACAAGAGCATAATCTTTTCCACCGTGTTCTTTTAGATACCAGGATATGAAGTTCCTCTGCATTGTTCTGGCACGGTCAAGTGAAGAAGGATTTTTTAAAGGAACAATCAACACATCTAATTCGTTCCCTTTTATGTCAGTATATTTACCTAATCTTTTATAATGTGTAATATAATCGCTATAACTCTTGGGAACAATTTGTCCTGAGCGTGTAAACTCTTTGGATAAATCTATATTAGGTAATAAGTTATTAATAAAAATCCTGAAGCGTTCTTCATCAAAAGGATTATTAAAAGTGGCTTCTACTGTTTTTCTTGCTTCTTCCCGATTCATCCTCACTTATCTACCCTTTTTAAATACTCTGATAAAATGACTTCTTTTTTGGCTTTCTCGTGTGAGTGAGATTCATAGTCAAGATCAAGGACTTGCTGAGGAATATTTATTCTGAGAATATTCAGAATCTTTAAGGGATTCTTTTCTCTTTCTATTTCCTTTTTAACTTTTTGTGATGTCTTTTTTGGTATCATTCCGTATTCGAAGGCTTTTAATACAGATTTAAGATATTCCTCATCATCGTCTGTGAATCCCTGATACCTTCTGATCTCGTTAGACTTTAACCTTCTTATAATATATGCTTCGTTCGATCGACCTTTTATCGTAGTTTTTTCTATTACTTGCTCACTTAATGAAAGGTTAAATTCTTTTTTATTTTCAGCAAGAAGGTTATAATATTCTTTAGTAACAGATAACCTTTGTTCTGTAGGTTCACATTCAAAATATTTTATTGCGTCAAAGAATGAGATTTCTTCCGAACCATTCTGATTAGCTTGATAGAATTTTTTAAGCATTTCCTTACGGAAAAAGGTTACAACGGAATCATTATTTGTTGTGGTAATAAAGCGAGAAGAACGAGCTTTCTTGGGTAATTTCTTAATCTTCTCAAATAAATCTGATTTAGTATCTCTTATATCCTTAATGATTTTTTTATATTTGAGTTCTATGTTTTCACCTTCCTCTTCTATATAGCTCTTTTTATCGTTTAATCTTCTAAAGAGCGTATCACCAAATAACTTATGTGTCATTGGTTCTTCTTCATCTGTTAAGTAGCGAGCATCTTCACCTAATAATTCGTGAAAAGCGATTATCTTTGCTTTAATATTATTTTCTAAACCTAAATGTTCATCAGATGGGGATGTTGGGAAGAAATTATAAATGTAGATATTTTTGTGTTCTGTTGTTACACGATTAATACGCCCTACTCTTTGCAGAACCTTTGTAGGATTCCAGGGTAAGTCGTAGTTAATAACAATATTTGACCTGTGTAAATTGATTCCTTCCGATAGTATGTCTGTTGTAATGAGAATATCAATATCATCTTTTTTATTTTTGGAATTGGGATCAAAATTCTGTTTAATAATGTATCTTGCGTCTGAGAAACCAATTCCCTTGCCGTTATGATTGCCACCTTTACTGGAGAATAGTATCACCTTACCCGAAAATATTTTGCATAAATGTTCATAAAGATAATCACCTGTTTCTTTTGATTCGGAAAAGACGATAATTCTTTTGTTTTTTAGTAATCTGTCTTTTGTTAAATCCTGGATGAATTTTTGTAGCTTTGGGTCTTTATTTATCCTATCCCACAGTGTCTTTATATCTTTGAGAATGTTTAAATCATTATTCAATTTGGTTAAAAAATCATCTTTGAATTCTGTGGATTCATATTTTTTAACTTTATCTTCTTGAACCAATCTTAATAATTCTTCGAGATTATCACTATCAAGAAGGTCATAGACATTGACTTTTTTACTTATATAAACCGTGCCTTTTTTGAACATATCTATAAATTGTTTATATGAGTCAATGAATCTACCAATGGTCTTTTTAAAAGCATAAAAACTACTCTCAAGTCTTTTTACTAAGACAGATTTCATAAAACCGCCTAAGTTTCTTTGCGATTGCTTATCATATTCTGGTAATTCCTTTTTCAAATTTAATAAGGGAGTATATCGAGCGTAACTGAGTTCCCTTAATAATTCTATGGTTTTATAAAATACCTTTTCAGTTTCGGAATCAAATTCATAGATAATTTTCTTAGGATTGGCTACTTCGGGAAATGAAAGACCTTGTTGTTTCATATCTTTTTCAAAATAATTCAGAATATCTTTTCGTGTTCGACGCACCATTATATATTTTAAAATCTTTTCTCTTATTTCATTATTAACTTCTTTTATAACATTGAGGTATTCGGGATCATCTTTTTCGTAAGACTTAATTTTTTTCTTTAGTTTATTAAAGAAATTCATAAGGTCAGGAACACCAGGAATGTTGCTTTTCTTTGGGATTTGGAATAATTTTAATTGACTGAATATATCATCAATTTTATTATTAAGTGGTGTAGCAGTAACAAGAATGATTTTCTTTCCAACACAGGTTTGATGTATTTGTTCGTAACCTGTTGTAAATTCATTTCTAAAACGATGAGCCTCATCTATGAAGATGTAATCGTATTCTTTGCCCTTCCTTAAGATATGGTCTAACATACCTAAAGATTCAACGGTGAAATTTCGCACTCCAAATTCTCGAAATGTGTCTTCCCAATATTCTTTTAAAATCGGTGGGCAAATAACTAATTTACTTCCTTTTAGAATTTGAGCTAAAATAGCGGATATATAGGTTTTACCAAGCCCTACTACATCAGCTAAAAAAATTCCATTGTAAGCCTCTAAAATCCTTCTTATATTTGCATAGGCATCTCTTTGATATTCTAAATCTATAAAACCTTCTGGGAGATAAGGTTTATCTTCTTCGATAAAGCTCAATTCTTCTTTGAAATATTCATATAAGAACTTTAGATACAATTCATAAGGTGTAATTGTGTCATTTAGCCAGGTTCTGCTGTTAATTGTTTCAATATATGTTTGTGAAATATCAACAGCTTCTTCCCACAGCCTTTCAAATTGATTTAAGGCAAACTTAACATCTGCTCCGTTTTTCAGTTCAACATTAAATTCTCGATTAGCTATCAGACCCGATTCAGTAAAATTGCTTGAGCCTGTGATAACTCTTCCAACATCCTTGTCGCCTTCTTTATAGCGATTAATGTAGACTTTAGCGTGGATATTCCGACTGGGATAAATCCTAAATTCGATCTTACCTGATTTTATATATTCAATAAATTTCTTCACTCCTAATTCGGTTTCATAACTATCTGGTGATTCTGCCATTTCATTATCAACTGTATTTGAGAGATTGTCTTGAGCCTTTTTATAGGGTTCGAAATCGAATTCAGTTGAAGCTTTTGCTTGCTCGATTATGTCATAGGTTTTTGAGTCAACATTCATTCCTACAAGAATACGAATCTTCTCAATAGGTTCAAAAGACTCATAAAGTAAGTGAAATCCACTCGTTCGAAAAAATCCAACAAGAATATCAAAATACTTTGCATTTACTAAAATTTGTTTGAATCGGTCGAGAAGAGTAGCCCCTGGTTCATTTGTGAAGAATGTTAAATCTGACAATTGATTTTCCCCTTGTTAATCGGAAATATTTTTTATCATTTACTCCGCCACATTTTATTAATTCACCGCAAAGCTTATTTTAAATTATTAGTAACCTTAAATTAATATCTAAAGATAAATTAAAAAGTCAAGCGATGAATCACGCTCTGAAAATTTCTATTGACTTAAAAATAAGTTTTTTGACAAATTAATGTCGTTCAAAAAAGTTCAAAATTTTTACTTGATATTAAGGTTATTTGAGCGTTATACCAGCGTGTCCTGAATGTTATAAGTTAAGATATTGCAATCGATAACTCAAATAAAATCAATGCCTTAAACTCGACTTCTAATCAGTAGGTCGGAGGTTCGAGTCCTCTCAGGCACGCTTTTTTCGTAGATTTTGTGTTTGTTATTGTGATAATCAGTGTTTTTGATAATTAGGTGGTGATTATCAAAGGTTGATTTTGAACAGGTTGTTTTATTTTTATAAAACGTGCCTGTAGCTCAGGTGGATAGAGCAGCGGATTCCGGTTCCGCGTGCGGGGGTTCGAGTCCCTTCAGGCACGCCATATTTTAATCCGTAGATTTATCGAGATAAAAAATCATTTTAAATTGTAGGTTTTAAAATTTAAATTTGTATGTGTATGGGGGGCCATTAGCTCAATTGGCAGAGCAACTGACTCTTAATCAGGAGGTTGAAGGTTCGATTCCTTCATGGCCCATTTGTTTGTTAAAATATTGTGTTTTTAATATATTCGTTGAGGATTTTATAGGTGTTTGAATAATTCATATATGCGAGAGTGGCGGAATTGGCAGACGCGCCAGACTTAGGATCTGGTGTTGAATAAACGTAGGGGTTCAAGTCCCCTCTCTCGCACCACCCTAAATCTTTTTCAGGAGAGTTTATTTTGGAATTGTTAGAGTCAAAATCATTGTCAGGTTCGAAAATTAGCTTGAAGATTAGTGTTTCGCAAAAGGATATTGCTGAAAGGGAACAGAAGTTGCTCGAGGATTATAAGCCTAAAATTGCTGTTAAGGGCTTTAGAAAGGGAAAAGTTCCTGAGAGTGTTCTTAAAAGCCATTTAGGCAAGGAGCTTAAAGGTGAAGCAATCTCGAAAATTATTCCCGAAGCATTGAGTAAGGTCATCGAGGAGAAAAAATATCCCATTATTAGTCAACCGACTATCGATAATGTTAATGAGGATGATAAAACTCTTACTTTTACAGCAATTGTCGAGGTCAGACCTGAAGTACCTTTGTGTGAATATAAAGAGATTCCTATCGAGTTGCCCAAGTATAAGGTGGAGGAATCTGAGGTGGATAAAGAAGTAGAGTTGTTGAAGCAGAATAGCGCAACTTGGGTTGTGAAAGAGGGAACTGCTGAGAAGGGTGATGGTGTTGTCATTAATGCGAAGGCTTTTGATGAAAGTGGGAAGCTGATTGAGAATAGTGAGAAAAAAAATCAACTTTATGAGATTGGATTGAAGGATAATATTAAGGAGGTCGATGAGGCGCTGACTGGTAAAAAGGGCGGTGATAAATTCGAGATAACAGTTAAGATGCCAAAGGAATATTTTATCAAGGAGTTCAGGGAAAAGAATGTTAAATTTGAGATCGAGGTTAATGAAATAAAATTTAAAAAGTATCCTGAGGTTAATGATGATTTTGCTAAGGAGTTTGGTGAATTTAAAAGTTTGGATGATTTGAAAAATAAAATTCGTGAAAATATTGGGAAGGTTAAGGAGAATAATTATAAGAAGGAACAGTATAAGAAAATCGAGGATTATCTTATAGCAAATACAAAAATTGATGCGCCTGAGAGTCTTGTTAAGGCACAATCTGATTTTTTGAAGGAGGAACAGAAGAATTATCTTGTGTCAATGGGACTTAAGGACACGGAGAATTATGTGAATAGCGAGGAAAGTCTGAAGACAAGAGACGAAGCTGCTGAGAGACAGGTTAAAATGTTGTTGATAATCGATGAGATAGCTGAGAAAGAAAAGATTATGGCGTCTGATGAAGATGTCGATAAAGAAATAGAAAAAATTGCGAGTGCTTACAATAAAAAACCTTTGGCCATAAAGGCGAAATTGGAGGCGAATCAATCACTGCCTGGACTGAAGAAGGAAATCGTGCGTAATAAAACGATGGATTTTCTCTTTGAGAATGCAAAAAGAAGCTGATTTGTGAATTTGTATTTTATTTCCAAACTAATTTTGGAATCATTTTATCAAATAAAGAAGGACAGAACGATGCAAGGATATTATCCGTATATAACAGTAATCGAGACGACTGAGAGAGGTGAACGGGCGTATGATATTTATTCCCGCCTTCTAAAAGATAGGATTATTTTTATTGGGGCTTCCATAAGTGATGAATTGGCAAATTCTGTTATCGCACAGATGCTTTTTTTACAGTCCGAAGACCCTGATAAGGATATCAATATGTACATAAACAGTCCTGGAGGTTCGGTCACGGCAGGATTGGCTATTTTTGATACGATGCAATATATTAAACCTGATGTGTGTACAACTTGTATCGGTCAGGCAACGAGTATGGGTGCATTATTATTAGCCGCAGGTACTAAAGGGAAACGATTCGCTTTGCCTAATTCGAGAATTATGATTCATCAACCTATAGGTGGTGTTCAAGGACAGGCAACAGATATAGATATTCAGGCAAAGGAAATCTTGCGTGTTAAGAAGACTATTAATGAGATTTTGGCAAAACATACGAAACAACCTATCGAACGAATCGAAAAGGATGCGGATAGAGATTTCTTTATGTCTCCTGAACAAGCTGTTGAGTATGGACTTATTGATAAGGTCATAGTAAAACAAGAGTAATAGTATTTAAAACATTATATTCTTTTGTAAATATAATATTCTTGTAAGGATAAGTGATAATGAGATTAAGGTGCTCCTTTTGTGGTGCTGATCAAAATAATGTTAGGTCTCTTTTTAAAGGTTCTTATCTGAGAGAAGTGAATGCCAATGTTTGCATTTGTGATGAATGCGTTCAAAAATGTATCGAGAAGATGCAAAGGGAATACATTCATTATTCTCAGAATCAGATTAGGGAAGGGACAAGGAGTTTACCTTCACCAAAGGAGATCAAGGCGGTACTTGATGAATATGTTATTTCTCAGGATAAGTCAAAAAAGGTGCTTTCAGTAGCTGTGCATAATCATTATAAAAGATTACTGCATAACTATAATGATTACGATGGCGTAGAATTAGAGAAGAGCAATATAATGTTACTTGGACCGACGGGTTCAGGCAAAACTCTTTTGGCGCAAACTCTTGCGAAGATATTGAATGTTCCGTTTGCGATTGCTGATGCCACAACATTGACTCAGGCTGGTTATGTGGGAGAAGATGTCGAGAATATAATCTTGAAGCTTTATCAAAGTGCAGATGGTGATTTGGAGAAGACTCAAAGGGGCATTATTTATATCGATGAGATCGATAAAATCACAAAGACGACTCATAATGTTTCTATTACGAGAGATGTGTCAGGGGAAGGAGTTCAGCAAGCTTTGCTGAAATTGATAGAAGGAACTGTTGCAAATGTTCCACCACTTGGAGGAAGGAAACATCCTCATCAGGAGTTTATTCATATAGATACATCAAACATCTTGTTTATTTGTGGTGGTGCGTTCAATGGACTTGTTGATATAATAGAGAAGAGGATTTCGCAGAGGACGATGGGTTTTGGGGCAGAAGTTAAAAGTAAAAAAGAAAAAAACATCGGTGAGATTCTTTCTAACGTTACTTATCAAGATTTATTAAAGTTCGGTTTAATACCAGAATTTATTGGGCGATTTCCTATTATTGCTGCATTGAATGAATTGTCGCGTGATGATTTACTCAAGATTCTTACGGAACCGAAAAATGCTCTTACGAAGCAGTACGAGAAGTATTTTGAGATGGAAGATATACATTTGAGATTTATGAATGAGGCTCTGGCAGCAGTAGCTGATAAGGCTATTAGCTTAGGCACTGGTGCGAGAGGTCTTCGCTCTATTCTCGAAACCGTTATGTTAGATATTATGTTTGAAATCCCTTCTCGTGATGATATTTTGGAGTGCATCATTACGGAAGATGTTATACGGAATTATGCCCATCCTCAGTATGTTTTAGACGAATCGAAAGAAACAGCTTAACATCCACCAACGAATAACTACGAGATTGCCACACTTACTTCGTTCGTTCGCAATAATACAACAAAGAAAACTGAACCACAGAGAGCACAGAGAAAAACTATAAATAAAAAAGTCTGATTGGTCTTAAAGAACTTTTTCCAGATTAAGAATGTATCAAGCAAAAATTCCATATATTTCCCACTTTTATGAATGTGGCTAGTAGGTTTTATCTTACATTTAACCTTGACTTAATGGTCTATTTATAAAGAAATTATATGGATTTGGAATATAATGAGTACAACTGTGTTTGCTTGATTTTTATCTAAGGATATTTGAAATCACCTAACATTGTCTATTAATAATTATAAAAGGTGTGGTGTAGTATGTCGCAACATAAGAAAAAAATAGAGGTAATAAAAATCAAATCGAGTTTTCTACCACTTTTACCACTCAGAGATGTCGTTTTGTTTCCTAAGATGATGGTGCCTTTATATGTGTTAAGAACAGAATCCATTAATGCAATCGAGAAGGCTTATAATACTAGTAGAAAGATTATTCTTGTTACTCAGAAGGATATGAATAAGGACAATCCGAAGGAAGATGATCTGTATAAGTATGGAGTAATGGGAGAGGTATTGCAGATGCTGAGAATCCCGGATGGTTCGGTCAAGGTTCTAATAGAAGGAAAGCAGAGAATTAGACTTGTTGAGTTCTTGGTATCGAGTAAATGTTATCAGGCAAGGTATCAGAAGATAAATGAGCAATATGCTATGGATAAATCTCTTGAGGCGCTGATGCGGACTGTTACTAAGCATTTTGAGGATTATGCAGAGCTTAATCCAAAGGTTCCCAGTGAGGTTAAAATAGCCTTGTTCAATATTTATGATCCTCTGTTTATTGCTGATACCATTTCTGCTCATATTATGATTAGAATTGAAGAAAAACAGAGATTGTTGGAGACTCTTGATATTAAGCAGAGATTATCTCTCCTAATGGGACTTCTTGATAAGGAAAATGAAATTCTTAAGATGGAACAGCAGATTGTTGAGAAGGTTAAAGGACAAATCAGCAAAACTCAGAAGGAATATTTTCTCAATGAGCAACTTAAGGTCATCGAACAAGAGTTGGGATTGTCGGATTCGGAAGATTCTGAGATTACTGAATTGAGTATCGAAATAAAAAAGGCGAAGATGAGTAAGGAAGCTGAGGAGAAGGCTTATAAGGAACTTAGTCGTCTTGAAAAAATGGCGACTTTGTCTCCTGAAGCGACTGTTTCCAGAACCTATCTGGAATGGCTTACTGAGTTACCCTGGTCTAAGCAGACTAAGGATAAGATCGATTTGCACAAGGCTGAAAAGATATTGAACGATGACCATTACGGATTGGAAAAAGTCAAAGAGAGAATATTAGAACATTTGGCTGTCAACAGGATGGTCAAGAATGTTAAAGGACCTATTATCTGTTTTGTTGGACCACCAGGAGTTGGTAAAACTTCGTTGGCAAGGTCGATAGCGAGAGCGCTTGGTAGGAAATTTGTGCGAGTTTCATTGGGAGGTGTTCGTGATGAAGCTGAAATAAGAGGTCACCGCAGAACTTATATTGGCGCATTGCCTGGTAAAATAATCCAATCTATGAGAAAGGCGAGTTCAATCAATCCTGTATTTCTTATGGATGAGGTTGATAAGATGAGTACGGATTTTCGAGGTGATCCCGCTTCGGCACTTCTTGAGGTCCTTGATCCTGAACAGAATAAGGGATTTATGGACCATTATCTTGAGGTTGAGTATGATTTATCGAAGGTTATGTTTATTACGACTGCTAATACATTTGATGGAATTCCTCATCCTTTGCTTGATCGTATGGAAGTAATTACTATCGAAGGATATACTGAATACGAAAAAATACAAATAGCCAGG
>CAZYWQ010000003.1:13494-23535 GCA_964651675.1 uncultured Candidatus Sumerlaeota bacterium
TTGATTCCTAAACAGTTGAAGGCACATGGATTGAAAAAATCGAATGTTATATTTGGTGAAGAAGCTTTGAAGAATATCATAATTAATTATACAAAAGAATCGGGAGTGAGAAATTTAGAGAAAGAGATACAGAAGCTGTGTAGAAAAATAGTGAGAGAATTTGTATCTTCAGAAAATAGATTAAAAAAAGAAAAACTCGATGTAAAGAAAATACAGAATTATCTTGGGTATCCTAAGTTTAAAGACATAGAGCTTACTGGAAAAAATGAAATTGGTGTTGTGAACGGGTTGGCGTGGACGGAAGTCGGTGGTGAGTTATTACCGACTGAGACAACTGTGATGAGAGGTAGAGGAGACCTATTACTTACTGGTAAATTAGGCGAAGTGATGCAGGAGAGTGCTAAAGCTGCATTAAGTTATATTCGCTCCCGTTATCGTGATTTTAAAATTCCTTCCAATTTTTATAAAAACTATGACATTCATATTCATATTCCTGAAGGAGCTATTCCTAAGGATGGTCCTTCTGCTGGAATCACAATGGCAACATCGATGATTTCTGCTTTAAGTAAACGACCTGTCAGAAAAGATATTGCTATGACAGGTGAGATAACTTTGAGGGGAAAAATATTAAAGATTGGTGGACTCAAAGAAAAGATATTAGCCGCTAAGAGAAATAACATTCGGACAGTTTTGATTCCTTCGGATAATAAAGATGAGTTCGAAGAACTATCCAAAAAGCTTAAAGAAAATATGAAGATTATATTGGTAAATAGTATGGATGAAGTTTTACAATACGCTTTTTCAAAGCGGATTAGAAAGGGTGCATAAGCGAAGTTATTTTTTATGGTCAGGGAAAAGTGACCATCGACTCTATCTGGTTTCTATATCATTAGGGCGGTTATGGAATATCTAATTCTGGGAATCACATTGGGGGGGATATATGCATTAATTGCCGTGGGCTATACGATGGTCTATGGGATTATAAAGCTTATTAATTTTGCTCATGGCGAGATATTTATGTTTGGTGCTTATTTTGCTTTTACTCTGATCAGTAGCAGTTCCCAGAGCTTTGCAATAGGTTCTACGATTGTTGTTTTCTTATCTTTTTTTATTGTGGCGTATAATTTTCTCAAAGATAAAAGGGGAGTAGTATTAAGTCTGTTAGTCTCGTTTCCTTTCTCGATTGTAATTGCGCTAATGTCCTACAAATTATTTCTTTTGCCTGTGAATTTCTTTTTTGCTGTTTTGATTTCGATGATATTTTCGGCAATTTTGGGGATGTCTGTCGACATACTCGCTTATAGACCGATTCGGAAAGCTCCTCGATTAACCGCATTAATCACGGCGATTGGAATGTCGTTCTTTTTACAAAATCTCGCAATGATTATCTGGGAAGCACGGGTAAGAAATTTTCCGGATAATGCGGTTCCATCGATTTTCAAAACACCTATCGAAATTAATGGACAATTTTTTTCTGAGGAATTAAGGGCAAGTATGGGATTCTGGGAGTTGCTGAAAAAGGGACATCTTATCAGAATTACTGAGAGTACAACTATCCCATTATTGGCAATGCTTATCATATTGATTACAATAGTAGGAATGATTATTCTTCAGTTAATAATCTATAAGACAAAACTTGGAAAATCGATGAGAGCGTGTGCACAGGATAAGGTAACGGCAGCATTGATGGGAATAAATGTGGATAGAACAATTGCGATGACTTTTATGATTGGCTCGATATTCGCTTGTGTAGGTGCGATATTGTTTGTTTTATATTCTAAACAACTGAAACCAACAATGGGATATAAGGTTGGCATAATAGCCTTTTCTGCTGCGGTATTGGGAGGTATTGGGAATGTGCCTGGTGCAATGTTGGGAGGATTGTTGATGGGGATTGCTGTCAATATGGCTACGGCGATACCTGGAGTTGGTTCAAGGTGGGCAGATGGTTGCGGTTATCTGTTGATGATATTGGTGATTATTTTTAGACCTACGGGGATTTTAGGCACAAAGAGTATTGATAGGGCTTAAAGAATTGGCATTTGTCAGTTAATAGATATTTATTTGAGTGATACAATCATTGATTTATGAAAATAATATTTAGAAAATTAAAAAATACTTTTCAGCCTGTTGTTTATTTTAAAAACAAGCCTGCATTGATTGGAAGCAGGCTTTTTTGCTTTTTTTTCGATAATAAAAAGGAAATAGTTCCTATTAATGATATTTCTGAGAAGAGAATTGAGAGCGAATTAAACTTAAGAAAAGGAGTTAAATTAATTGGGAAAAGCAAGAATTTTGATTTAGTAGCAAGAGTTTTTGAGAGAAATGAAATATTAAATTGGGATGTTGAGGTTAGGTATATTGGCAGAAAGGAAATTGATGCTTCTTTTCAAGTTCGATTCGATGTAAATGATACTGGAGTTCCGCGATGGATGATTCCGGGATTGTTTTATAGAGAGAATAGAGTAAAGAATTGTAAAAGAATTTATCCGCGTTATGATTCAAATAGAGTGAATGAAAAGCTGTTCGTAAGTAATTATTGGCATTTCCGTTCCGATAGATGTGCCTTGCCATCTGTTTTTTGCTGGACAGATAATATGATGAGTGTCGTCGCTACAGATGAAAGATTTTCGAATGGTCAATCGGGTGTTGGATTTTTCTCTGATGGTAAGAAAACCAGTCTCTATCTGAGTTTTCCTTATAGAGAAGAACCAGTGAAGTATGTTTTTTTCAAAGAGGATAAGAATGCACCGGAAGTAAAAAAGATGAAATTAAAATACGGTGACAGACTAAAATTTCAATTCCAGGTTTTTGTTTCTGGTTCGAATTTGCATAACTATAATAAATTTCTTAGGAAAACTTATGGTGAAACAAGTTTGGAGTATGGACAAAAAACAAAGAAAATAAAACCTACCTTTGAATTCAATCCTTTTATGTATGCAAATCCCTGGATGACCACTGAGAGAGCTGCAAATTTGTTGTCTTATGGGCTCTATCATTGGTTTTATGACAAAGGTAAAAAGGTGCTTTATGAGACAGCATCGTTTGATAAATATTTTGCGCTTCAAGAGAATGCAACAGGTTATGAAGATCGAAAGAATATGCATATCGCTTGGGTGAGTGGAATTCCTTATGCTTATTTTTTGTTGCGATTTGGTATTGAGAACGGGATTGAAGATTATTATAAGGCTGGAGTCTCTGTTATAAATAAAATTTGCAATGAAGGCTTATCACCCTGCGGTGCATTTTATTCCCAATGGACTTCGGAGAATGGCTGGGATACGGGATGGAATCCTAATAAAAATTGGATACAGTCGAGAACAACTGCTGAAGCGAATTTGTTTTTATTGAAGGCATTATTTTATATTAATAAAAATAAATTTGATTACAAAGATGCAGAAGTTAAAAGTTGGGAAAAGGCGATAAAGAGCAATCTTGATTTTGCATTAAGTGTTCAGAAGAGAAATGGGAGTTTCGGTTCTTATTATAATATAAAAACAGGGAAAATGGAAGTCGAGATAGGTGCAGGTGGACTTGTCTGGATTCCTGCTCTGATATTGGGTGCGAGATATTTTCGTAAGAAAGAATATCTTGATGCTGCGATTAAAGGTGGTGAATTTTACAAAAAATATGTCGATGATGAATTTATTTATGGAGCTCCTGAGGATGTTCATCTAACGCCGACTTCCGAGGATGCTTATAATGCCTTGATTGCTTTTTTGAGTTTGTATGAGGAAACTAAGAATAAAGAATTTATAAATTATGCGAAAAAGTCGGCGGATTATATGATGACATTTCGTTGGTTTTATAACACGAAATTTTCATTGAATACATTTTTGGGAAAATACGATTTCAGGACGATGGGTGGTGACATTGCTTCTCCTGCGAATCAACATCTGCATAATTACGGATTAATTTGCCTGCCGGAATTATTAAAGTTATGGGAGATAACGAAAGATGATTATTATCTTATGCGTGCGAGAGATAATTTGTATTTTTCACTTCAGACGATTGCCAGAGAAGATGGTGATTTGAATGCGAGAAAAGGTATGATAACGGAACAATGGTATCATACGGATTGGTGGCAACCGAAAGGAGCAATGCTCCAGTTGGCGCATTGTTGGTGTGCTGGATTGGTGCTTTATGCTCATCAAACTTTAAAAGAGTTTGGGCAAATAATTCTAAATATCAAAAACAAAAAATATTTTGCGCTTGAACCTTTGTATATAATTGCAACCGAGAAGAAAGATTCTACAGAATTGACAATCGCTAATCCGTTTGATTACAAGGTTGATACGATTGTAAGGTTGATCGAAAATTTACAGAAGAAAAAGTTGACTATAATTAAAGGCGACAGAAAAAGCATAAAAAGAATAAATCAGAATGTTTATAATTTGAAAATTGATAAGAAACGATATGTAACTATTAAATTTTGAAAAAACAAATTTAGAAATGGGATTTTTCATAGATGTCAGCATTATTTAGACGAAAATATAAGAGAAAAAAGTTGTCGAAGCGTGAACTTATTGAGCTTCATATCGAGACGAGTTATGCCTGCAATCTGAGTTGTATAATGTGTCCGATAAATGCGGGAATGAAAACTCAGGGATTGATGAATTATGAAACCTTTGAGAGGATTCTGCCGAATATAAAACATTTCGAGCGTGTGGCTTTATCGGGTTTTGGCGAACCGTTGATTCATAAAGAGATTGTTAAGATGGTCTATGAAACGAATAAGTATGATGTGTTCTCGAATATATCGACAAATGGGATGTTATTGTCATCGGGTCTTGCAGAGGAGCTTATCGATGCAGGTTTGAGCTTGATAACATTCTCGATTGATGCATCAAAAAAAGAAACTTATGAAAAAATTCGTAGAGGAAGTAATTTCGATCAGGTACTGAAGAACATCGATAATTTCCGCAACCTGAATCAAAAGAAAGGTTCTAAGACTTATTTGCAATGGATTTATATTTTAATGAAGGATAATCTGGATGAGGTTGTTGATGCCCTGAAACTAGCAAGGGAATTAGGTATAATAAGATTTGTTGTGAAGCAGATGGAAACCGCAACAGATACTGCCGAGTTCTCTCAAGCACTCTTCAATACATTTCTCGCACCAGATTTAACCGAAGATGAGATTGAGAAAAGGGATCAGGTGTTGAATGAACTGGAAGATTGGGCTGAGAAACTCGAGATGTATCTGGTTATTCATTCAATCAAGACGGAGACTTGCATTGCTAATCCTGTTAAAAATTTATTCATTGACTATAGGGGAAATGTTTCACCTTGTTGCTATTTGACTACTCATCCTGTTAGACCATATTTGAAAAATCCCGAGACGGAGAATTTTATCGTTGGGAATGTTATGGAAAATTCTCTAAGCGAAATTTTGTCTAATGAACAGTATCAGAAGTTTGTCAGCAAATGGATGAAAAATGATGTTCCTATCGAATGCAAGGGATGTGTGCAAATAGCAAGGATGGGATTGAATCCTTCATTGTAGAGTCCGAGTTTTACACGGGAAGCTTTTGTCCTCGTACAATTTCCTTGACACCAAAAAGACAGGGTAACTATCTTAAGTTAATAGTATAAATTATATCAAAGGAAACAGTAGTCAGAGTTAATTATATGGAAGATTCTTGTGAATTAATAAAAATAGAAGATTGGCGTAAGTTAAAATTTCACATCGGATTGGATGTGATCAGCCTTTGTAATCTGAAATGTCGGATGTGTTATCATACATTGTTTCAAAAAAGGGGATTGGTGCAGCAAAGAGATGTGATGGAGTTGGAGATATTTGAGAAGATATTGAAGGAGTTTGATGGTCGTATTGCATCACTTTATCTGTCCTGTTCGGCAGAGCCTTTTATGAATCCCGATTTTTTGGAGTTCTTGAATGTTTTGATGAAATATAATGTTCCGAATATTAATATCGTTACGAATGGCATATTGATGTCGGATGAAATTTGTGAGAAGATTGTGCAGGTGGGAATTGAACGTGTGACTATATCTATCGAAGGCGCAAGACCAGAAACTTATGAATATAATAGAGGCGTTGGTATAGATAAGTTACTCGAAAACATCGAGACATTGAATAAAATGAAAAAGAAGTATGATTCCCAGAAGCCGATAATTAGATTTAATGTAATTATGATGCGTAGTAATCTTGATGAAATGATTGAGATGGTTGATCTCGCACATAAATATGGTGTCGAAGAGTTGGATTATCGGCATATTGTTCTTATCAAAGGATTGGATGTTGATAATGAGTCGCTGTATTATACGGATCATCATTATGCGAATAGTGTTATGGATAAGATCATTGAAAGGGCAAATGAATTGGGTGTTGAGATAACCCATATACCAAAATTTCCAGATGGCTCCGAGAAAAGAGAAAGTTTATTAACTAAGATAAAATCAATTTTTGTGAAGGAGAAGCCTTTTCAGTGTGCAAAGCCGTGGATGTATGTCCTTTTTGCACCGAATGGTGAAGTCAAACCTTGCTTTGGGTGGATCAATGAGGAGAGTATGGGGAATATCAAAGATAATACTTTTAATGAAATATGGCATTCGGATCGGTATAAGAGATTGAGAGCCGAACATAGACTCGAAGCTGAGATGAGAGAACTTTGCAAAAAGTGTTCATTTTTATCATCCGAAAGATTTAGTGAGGAAGCATTTAAGGCAATTGAGGTCGACTTAGTCTAATTAAATCTTCTCTACTTATCAAAAAAACTTATCTCCTATCTATAGTTGATGATGATTGTACTTTTATGATTGAAATGTTTGTTAATAATTGGTTTATTATCAGAGGTAATTTTAAATTTTTGAAATAATGGTTAGGATTCTAAATATGAGAAAAGAAATTAAGGTAAGTTTTCTTTCGAATGTTATCGTAGCTATCTTCCTGATTTTTCTTATGAATATTTTGGTTTTCATTTCTGCGGATACATCTGAAACCATTTCTCCTGATTTAAAAGTTGCTCGTGCTTGGGATAAATACATCAGAGATTCGAATAGTTCATTTGCAATCAAAGATTTTGATGAGGTTGTTGAGAAGTATGGCTTCAAGGGTGATTCACTCAAGGATTCGTCGCAATCTGAATCTCTCGCAAGATCCTATGAAGGGATTTATTTTATAGAGAGATTTAGGGGCAATTATGATAAGGCGTTTGATTCGATTGTTAGTGCTGCTATAATTGCTTCGGATGATTGTGATAGAGTTCTGTATACCTTATTAGCCTCTTCTATTAAGGACCAAATTAGCAAGCGAAGTAAGTATATCGATGCATTAAATAGAATTATCCTGAATGCTTCACCAGGAACAAATCTCTATGATATTGCGAACTATTGTGCAGGTGATGAATATTTAAAAATGGGCAAATTGAATGAGGCTAAGGATTGTTTTGGTAAGCTTAATTTTATAACCGATTGGCAGATTGTAGGTCCTTTTCAAAATGAAGGTGATAGTGGATGGAGTGAGGTTTATGAGCCTGAGAAGAATGTGAATTTGAGTGAGTCTTGTAAGGGTGATAAGAGAGATGTTTCCTGGCATAAAATCGGTGTTAAGCCAAATGATGGATACATCGACTTGAATACTCTTTTGTTTAGTCAGAAGGAAGCAATCGCTTATTGTTTTACGAATATTTATACTGAACAAGATATGGAGATAGTAGTCAAAACGGCTTCTACAGGTGCAATCAGAGTCTGGTTTGATGATGCGATTGTGATAGATAAAAATGTAAAGAGAAAAATGGAAGCACCTTGCTGGGCAAATGCAATTGATCAGGATACGAGTTCGGAAATATTCATCGAAAAAGGCTGGCATAAAATTCTCGTGAAGGTGGCGAAAGATGAAGAGGATTGGGGATTCTCATTTAGAATAATAAGCAAAGATAATTCGATGCCTTTGATTGCTTCTTCGATAGTTCAGGATTCTTATAACAAGTCGGAAATTACAGATAAAGATACTTTTAGAAGAGATTTGATAAAGGTTTTTGAGGAAGGAGCAAATGATAATTCGTTCATTAGCAATTTTCATCTCGGTATTATCTACAGTTATTTTAATCCTTATCATAAACTCGAAGAGAAAGACTCAAAAACATTTGAAAGACTTGTAAATCAATTCCCCGAGTCGACCCTCTTCAGAACTGCTTATGCGCTGGTTTTGAGTGATAGTAATAAGAAGAGACAAAATCTTAATAAAGCGTTTGATCTGGATAACAATAACATCGAAGCCCTGTATACATTGGCTTATGAGAAAAAAAATCAGCGGGAATATGATTTGGCATTGGAGCTGACGAAGAAAATTCTCGAGTTGAGACCGAATTATTACCTCGCAAGTTATTTGTTGGGTGAGATTTATTGGTCGAAAGGATGGTCGGTTAAATCTTTTGAAACTATCAAAGAGTTCATCGATAAAAATCCAGATAATCTTTGGGCAAAGACATTTTTGGTGCATTATTTTTCTGATTTATTGTCGACTGATGAGAAAATTAAATTGCTCAAGGACTCTATGAGGATCGATGTCTTTGATCCCATTACTGTTAAAGCTCTTGCGGATATTTATAAAGATAGAGGTGATTATGAACAATATGAGCAACTCTATTTGAAGGATGTGGAATTCTATCCGTATGATTATCAGTTACTTGAACACATCGCTAAAGACTACAAAGATAAAGAGGAATTCATCGACAAAGCACTACGATACGCTGATATGGCTCTGGAGATATCTCCGGAAAATCCCGCATTGTTGAGATTAAAAGGTGAGGTTCTGCATCGGTTAGGTAAGGATGATGAAGCCCTCAATGTATGGCAACTTTCTCTTAACATCAAACAGAATCAGCCAAATCTTAAGGAATATGTGACTTACTTAAGCCCGAAAGAGGAAGGTTATTTTGAGCCTTATAGAATAGAATTTAATGACTTGCTTAAGGAATATAAAAAGAGAGTTGATGAAAAATTAATCGAAGAAAAAGGCGCTAATGTTGTTAATCTCATCGATTTGTTAGTTACAAAGGTGAACAAGGATGGAACGACATTAAATACTTACTATGTTGTGAAGAAAGCCATTACAGAACAAGGGATAAGCTCAATCAGCACGGATTCGGTCGGATTTGTTGAAGGACAACAAGAGGTTATTCTTAAAAAGGCACGCACTCATAAACCTGATGGTTCTATTGTCGATACGAGTGATATTACGGAAAGTTCCTGGTTTAAGATGGCAGGTGTTTTTACAAGGATTTATGATGATTATATTACGAAATATATTAGATTCAAAGGTGTGATTCCAGAGAGTTTCACGGAGGTCGAATATGAGGTAAATGATAAGGGCAAAAATATTTATGCTGATTATTACGGAGAGATATTTTTCTTTGGGGATTTTTCTCCGACAATGATTAGTAAGTTTGTTCTTATTACTCCGAAAGATAGAGAGTATTATTACAGGGTTTTTAGAACAGATTTAGAGCCTAAAATAATCGAGACTGACGATGAGAAGATTTATATATGGACAAAAAAGAACATTCCGAAAACAGAAGAAGAACCAAGGATGCCTAATGCTTCCGAAATCCTGCCTTATTTGAAAGTTACGACTTTTCAGACCTGGGATGAAGTCGGGAAGTGGTATTGGGGATTGATTAAAGAACAGTTTACCGTAACGAATGATATTAAAAATACGGTTAAAGAATTAACAAAAGATAAAGAGAGTGATTTGGATAAAGTCAAAGCTGTTTATGATTTTACTGTATCAGATGTGAGATATTTGGGGCTTGAATTTGGCGTATATGGTTATAAACCACATCCTGCGAATGATGTGCATAAATTGCGATATGGTGACTGTAAGGATAAGGCTACACTTATAATCACGATGTTAAAAGAGCTTGGAATCCCTGCTGAGATCGTATTGATCCGAACGAGAGGATTAGGTGAAATTGATTATGATGTGCCTACACTGGGTTTGTTTAATCATGCGATTGCATACATTCCTGATATTGATGGGAAAGCAATCTTTCTTGATGGGACCGCAGAATTCAATGC
>CAZYWQ010000004.1:0-10275 GCA_964651675.1 uncultured Candidatus Sumerlaeota bacterium
GGATTATGTCCTGCTTTGGCTGTATCCACATCGGTTGTAAATGCAATAGGAATGGGGATTTCAGCATCGTTTGTGCTTATTATGTCGAATGTCATCATTTCATTAATAAAAGGATTCATTCCCGCAAAAGTTCGAATACCCTGTTACATTGTCGTAATAGCATCCTTTGTTGTGCTTGTAGAATTGATCTTGGAAGCGTATTTTATATTGTTATATCAGGCTCTGGGGATTTACATACCTTTAATAGTCGTTAATTGCATAATTTTAGGCAGGGCTGAGGCGTTTGCATCGAAGAATAATGTCGTATCTTCCTTCATCGATGGATTAGGTATGGGATTAGGATTTACAGTGGCTCTGGTAGTTATTGCTTCGATTAGAGAAATATTGGGTGTGAACAGGTTCTTTGGGAAGTTATTTTTCCCGGAAGGATTTCCTTCGGCTGCGATTATGATTATGCAACCTGGAGGATTTCTCGTAATGGGAGTATTAATGGGATTATTTGTATGGAACAAGAATAGAATTAGATTAAAAGAATTAGATGCGGAGCGTAAAAAATGATTAGTAGCTTATTCGGAATATTCATAGCTGCAGTTTTGGTGAATAACTTCGTCTTATCAAGATTTTTAGGAATATGTCCGTATGTAGGTGTCTCCAAAAAATTGGATTCTGCTATCGGTATGGGATCGGCAGTTATATTCGTTATGACAGTTGCCTCAGCCATTACCTGGATAGTTCAGCAGATACTTGAGAAGTATGGAATAGGTTACTACCAGACAATTGTTTTCATATTGGTAATTGCCACATTTGTACAGTTAGTAGAGATGGTTTTTCAAAAGATGATACCAGCTTTGTATCAGGCATTAGGTATATATTTGCCGTTGATAACAACGAATTGTGCGATTTTAGGGGTAGCGGTATTAAATATTACGGATAAAAGGAATTTCATAGAGGCTATAGTTCAGGGATTTAGTTCAGGAGTCGGATTTACTCTGGCACTTGTGTTAATGGCAGGAATCAGAGAAAGGTTGGAATTGGCAGATATTCCCAAATCACTCAGAGGTATGCCGATTGCATTTATCACAGCAGGATTAATGGCGATTGCGTTTTTAGGTTTTGCAGGAATGAAATTACCGAAGTAATTGTTGAAATTGTAGCGGTCGCATTTATGCGGCAATTTTATAAAAATAGATTTAATCACGGAAACACGGAATTACTGAATCACGAAAAAAAACTTATTAATTACTTTCGATGGTTTTACTGATTTGTTCTTTATTTTGAAATTCTTTTTCAGTGTTTCCCTTTTTCAGTGCTTCCGTGATCTCTTAAGTGCGATAAATCGCACTGCTACATTTGAGAATGGTCATTAAATATGATAGATAGTCAGATAATAATCAGCTCGGTGGCAGTATTAGCAGGACTCGGAGCTTTGTTTGGTGCTGGATTGGCTTACGCTTCAAAAGTTTTTTCCGTAAAAGTGGATCCTAAGGTGGAAAAAGTTTTGGAGCTTTTACCCGGTGCGAATTGTGGTGCTTGTGGTTATGCTGGTTGTAATGCATTTGCAATGGTATTGGCTGAAGGAAAAGGTGAAATCGAGGAGTGTCCTGTTTGCAATGAGGAAAGAAGAAGGAAAATTGCTGAATTATTAGGAAGAAAAGTCTTTGAATTCGAAAGAAAAAAAGCAAGATGTTTGTGTAATGGTTCAAGAAAAAATGCTAAAGAGAAATTTAACTATCAGGGAGTTTATAATTGTCGTGCAGCTATCCTCATTGGTGAAGGTCCTAAAAAATGTTTTTTCGGATGTTTAGGACTCGGTAGCTGTGTAGAAGCCTGTCCTTTTGATGCCCTATATATGGGTGATGATGGATTGCCGAAAGTAATCGATGAAAGATGCACAGCTTGTGGAAAATGTGTCGAGGCTTGTCCGAAAAATCTGTTTATTTTAACTCCCATAAGCAAAGGCGTTTTTATAAAATGTTCAAACCTTGATAAAGGGAAGACTGTTAGGGAAGCTTGCAAAGTAGGATGCATCGCCTGTGGAATTTGCGTTAATCGTTGTCCCTTTAATGCAATTACTATCAAAAACAATTTGGCAGAAATAGATTTCGACAAATGCACTTCTTGTGGACTTTGTGTTAGTGGCTGTCCGATGCATACAATTATCGACATTATTCCCAAAGAGAAATATCCGTATGCAAGAATTGTTGAGGACAAATGCATAGGTTGTGGTGTGTGTTATAGAGTATGTCCTGTTGATGCTCCGAGTGGTAAGTTGAAAGAGAAGTTTGTGATTGACAAAAATAAGTGTGTTCATTGTGGTTTATGCATTCCAGAGTGTCCAAAAAACGCAATCGAATGGGTCAAGTTAAGTTAAAAAAATATATTTTGTGTCAAAAATAACACAATTTATTATTAATTGAAATTTAACTTGATTTGGAGTATAATAATCAATAGTGTTGAAATATGTTGAATTTATTTCAGAAGTGAAAAAAGGAGGGAAGATAAAAATGAAGGTTGACACTTATACAAAAGTAATTCTAACTATTATTGCGATTCTATTATGTATTATAGTAATAAAACCTTTTGTTAGTGTATCGACTCCTGCTTATGCTCAGGATACTATTGTAATGTCTTATGAGAATATAGCTAAAGCAATTGACAATAATGCGGAAGCAACAGGTAAGGTTGCCGAAGCCTTAAATGCAATTGCCGAAGCAAATAAAGCGATATCAAAGGCGGTGACAGCATTAGAACTGAAATGATTGCATTCAAATTCACTTTTTATAAGTCAAAAAGTTATTTTAGAAAACAAAGCCTGGATATTATATCCTACAAAAGCCTATGAATCTTGTTCATAGGCTTTTTTATTTGGGATTGAGGAGGATTAAAAGTACCTTAGGGAGGTAAATATGGTGTCTGGTAACGAAGTTACAACAGCCGAGAATCAAAAAAATGAAGAAGATGAAGTGTCTGTAATAAAATCCAAACTGGAAGAAAATTTAAGAAAAAGAAAACATCATCGTATTGAGGATCAGCTACTAAGATTGGTCGAATTAGGAGAAGTGGATGTAAACTATCTACAGAATATTGCCAAAAAAGTCATCAGGGATAAGTATTTCGATAAGTTAAGTCTGGTATTTCAGATGATAATGCAAAAATTTGTTGAGGATAAGAAATATACCGATGCACTTACTCTTACTCGGTTGATATTACACGAAGATCCTCATATTACCGAATTGAGAGAAAAGGTATTGGAAATAGTCGAGAGCTTATTCAAGGATAAGGAAAACTATGATCTTTTTTTGGATAAGTCAAGGCTTGAGACAGCGGATGATTTAGGCGAAGCCTTAGATAAATTCGAGAAATTTGTCTATTACGATAGGGGAGAGTTTTTTATCCATAAAAGTTGGGGTGTGGGAAAGATTTTATTAGTGGATGCTGATAGAAACCGAATCCAGGTTGATTTTGAGAATAAAGGGAAACATTTTATTAATCTTGAAGGTGCTCCACATTTTTTAAGGAAAATTCCGAAAAGGCATTTTCTCGTTCAGGAACATATTAATAAAGATGAACTTCAAGGACTGGCAAAAAATGAGCCTGTTGCTCTCATTAAAAAACTCCTTAAGAGCTATAAAGGTACTTTGAAATTATCAAGTATCAAAAATAAACTAATTAAAAACATTATACCAGAAAAAGACTGGAGTAAATGGTGGTCAACTACAAGAACAAAAATAAAACACGACCCTTATCTGGATGAGGGAAAGGGCAACGATCCGTTATACACACTTCGAAATGTTGCCGTAGAGTATTCGGATGAAGTCATCGAAAAATATCGGAAGTGTAAAACCTTAGAGAAAAAATATAGTGTTATAAAAGAAGCGTTCAAAATCAAAAAGAATAAAAAAGAGACCTTGCAAAAGATTAAAAGTAGAATACTGGAAGATTTGAAAGAAGTAGCAAAGGAACAGTATAGTGTTAGACTCGATTTATATTATATTAACAAAGAAATCGCAGATACCTTATCCATCAAAGATGATGAATTACCGAATATCGCAGAAGAAATTATCAATTCTGATTTGGATATAAAAGAAATTTTATTCGGAATGAATGTGTGGGAAAATCAAAGGAGTTTTTTAATCGATTATTATAATAGGAAACCGGAACTCTGGGAGGGATTTATTGTCCAGATTGCATCAGAACTACCTCAAAAATTGTTTGAGTGGCTTTTGAAATTCCTTGAGAAAAATGAAAAGGCTGAACTTTCACACAATATAGTAAAAACCGTATTGAAGGACTATGTGAAATCACCTGAGTTATTTGCCTATAGTGCGAGATATTTATTGTCTGATAAATGGAAAGTAGATGAATTTGATCTAACAAAATTTGAATTAATCGAAAGAGTGTTAGAGTTAATGAACGATATACAGGACGACATAGATTCAGGTTCAAGAGATGCAGATGATAAGAAGATTGTCAATAGGCTGAGGTCAATTTTATCCGAAAGAAATTACGCATTTCTTATAAATCTGATTGATAATGAATCAATTGACGATGTTAAAAGATTACGGTTGTTATTATTGAGTAACAGAGCATTGAGTGATATATTTAAAAAGTCTATTGATGTAAAAATTAAGACAAGACGACCGGATACTATCGAGAGAGTTGCGATAGATGAATTAAAGGCTGATTTCATATATGCGACTCAGGGAGCAATAGAGAGAAAGAAATTGGAATATGAGCGTCTTGTAAGGGTCGAGATTCCTCAAAATAGCAAAGAGATTGCCGAAGCGGCAAGTCAGGGTGATATAACAGATAATGCGGAATATGAAGCGGCAAAACAAAAACAAAAATCTCTCCTTGAAAAGATAAAAGATATGGAAAGGGAACTTTCTAAGATTAAAGTTATCATAAAGGATGAGGTTGATACATCGAATGTTACGGTTGGTACGAAGGTTAAGTTGAAGAGTGTCGATGAAATCGATGAGTTTGAATACATAATTCTTGGTCCCTGGGATTCTCTCCCGGAGAAAAATATAATTTCCTTTCTTTCTCTGATTGGCTCCTCTCTTTTAGGTCACAAGGTTGGCGATACTGTTTCGTTGAATATCGATAATGAATTAAGTGATTATAGGATAATTAGTATTGAAAATGGCGTTGAATGATTGTTGGTTTTGCCATCTTGATATTAAACACAACCACATCTTATGTTAAGTTTAGTTAGGGGCATCTTTTAATGAATCTTATCACTGAAAATGAGGCAATAAAATTAATATTTGCCGAAGAATCCACTAATACAGAGTTAGAAGATGTTTATCGAAGGCTGAAATTCAAAGATATCGAGAGCGCTGATAGAAATCTTCAGAGTCTTGCCGGTGAAGCTGATGAAAGAGAAATCTTATCTAAATTCATCTATCAATTGTTGCTCACAATTAGCGATTCGCCTGATCCTGATAAGGCTCTGATTAATTGGAGTCGATTTACGGATGCCATTCTCAGTAAACATTCCTTTTTTATCGAACTTCTCGAAGATCCTTCCATCATTACATATTTGACCTTAATCTTTTCATCGAGTCAGTTTCTCTCTGATATTCTGATAAGAAATCCCGAATATTTCGATTGGCTAATCTTCGAGGGAAATCTGAGGAGAGATAAAACCTGCGAGGATTTTCAAGAGGAAGCATCTTCCTTGATGCAAGTATTCAAAAAGAGAGATAGTGCGAGAAATGCCTTATGCAGATTGAAACGGAGAGAAATTTTAAGAATAGCCTTGCGGGATTTATTGGGTATTACTGATTTCAAAAATATTGTTTCGGAACTTACCTATCTTGCTGATTCGATAATTACCGTTGCTGTCGATTTGTGTTATGAAGAAATGGTTCGATCTTGTGGTAGACCAATCTGTGAGAAGGAAGAATTAAAAGGAAAAGAATCGTGCTATTCGGTTGTTGCATTGGGGAAATTGGGTGGATATGAGCTAAATTTTTCATCAGACATCGATTTAATGTTCATTTATGAGGATGAAGGAGAAACAGATGGCATTATTAATGGTGAAAAACACAAAGAGAAGATAATAACCAATCACCAATTTTTTTGCAAATTGACAGAAAGAGTTATTAATCTATTAAGTGAAGCAGGTAAAGAAGGAGTTTTATATAGAACAGATATTCGGTTAAGACCAGAAGGAGACAGAGGACCCATTGCAAGGTCTATCGATAGTTATCGTATTTATTATTTTACTCAGGGGCGTATCTGGGAAAAATTAGCTTTATTGAAGGCTCGATGCATTTGTGGTGACATTGCATTTCATAAATCTTTTTATGAGCTTGCTGATGCTTTTAAGTATTCTGATATTAATCCTGCTGAGTTGATTACTGAGACGATTAAGCTTAAGGAGATGATTGATGGGCAACTGAAGAATTCGGATGAGTATTATAGGGAAGTTAAGCGAGGTTATGGCGGAATTCGAGAAATTGAATTTATATGTGGAGTATTTCAGCTTCTATTTGGCGGAGATAATCGGGAACTGCGGTGTTTATCAACACTTGACACACTTCAGAAATTAAAGAAACTCAAAAAAATTAGCGAGATTGAGGAGGATTCATTACGAAATTCTTATGTTTTTTTAAGGACTGTTGAGCATCGACTTCAGGTCGTCAACGAGCTTCAAGCTCATACAATTCCAAAAGACAGATATGAACTAAGAAGACTTGCCAAAAGAATGAACATTGATTTTTCTAACGATGAAGAAGCCGAACATATGTTTATGAGTAAATATAGAAAGGTAACAGACGATGTCCATAATATTTACCAAAAGGTTCTTAAAAAGGAGAAAATAGATAATAAATCCTATGGGATAGAAATTCTTTTCGATGATAATGCAGGGACTAATGAGATTTTTACACTCTTAAAACGATATAGTTTTGTTGATGTAGAATCAGTCCATAGAATTCTCAGAAGTCTTTTATTTGGAAGTCGAGAGAGTTATGTAAGTAACATTGCCAGAAAATCATTTGAATCAGTCCTACAAAATTTATTGGAGTTTTGCAGCAACACTCCTTTTCCCGACAAAGCCATAACATTTTTCGAAGAATTTGTAGAGTCATACAAAGCGCGAGATTACATTTATCAAATGGTGGAAGCCAATCCCAAGTTGCTTGAGTTATTAATAAGGGTATTTGGAACAAGTGATTTTCTTTCGAGACAGATGATTGCGCATCCTGAGATATTCGATATGATAGCAGAACCAGAGTTATTATCATTAACGCAGTCAATCGAAGAGAAAGAAAAAGCATTAAGGGCGAATCTGAAATCTTTCAAGACTTTGGAAGATAAGCTAACATACCTCAGAAAAGAAAGAAAATTAAATGTCATCTTGATAGGAATAAACGACTTATTGGAGATTATAAATTGGGAGGAGGTAAGTAACAGACTATCCGAACTCGCAAAATTATTTGTTAAGATTGTTTTTGAACTGACAAAAGAAAAATATGAAAAAAAATATGGGGTGCCTGAATCCAGGATTTGTCTTATTGCTATGGGAAAATTGGGAGGGAATGAAATAACATATCATTCCGATTTAGATATTGTCTCTGTCTATTCAAGCGATGGATATACGAATGGCGCAGAGTCCATCGATAATTTTACCTATTTTTCAAAGCTTACGAGTAATGTAGTCAGTTCTTTATCAGAGATGGGAGAAGAAGGTTATATATACAAAGTGGATATGCGTCTAAGACCCGAAGGAAAAAATTCGCCTATTACAGCTCTTGTTGAAAGATATTATGATTATTATAAAAACAAAGCAATGCTTTGGGAGTATCAGTCTTTCCTGAAAGCGAGTTATTTGGCTGGGGATGAATCTTTAGCTGACGAATTCATAAAAAATGTTAGAAATATCATTGTCGAAAATGTGAGCAAGTTTAATCTAAAAAAAGAAATAGTCAGTATGAGAAAAAGGTTGGAAGGGAAAGAAAAATTATCACAGTGGGCTTTGAGTCATATTAAGAATGGGCGAGGTGGAATCTCGGATATTGATTTTATAGTTCAATATTTACAACTGAAAAATTATGAGTCTTATTCTGATGTATTCGAGGCGAATACTTTTCAGGCAATCAAGAAGCTATGTGAATTGAATATTCTTGATGAATCAAGCTGTCAAGAATTGCAAAAGTATTATGGATTTTTAAGGCATCTTGATAATAGAACGCGACTTATCTTCTACCCACAATATAGTCTTTTTCCAGAAGAAGAGAAAAAAGGTATGGCATTAAATAAAAGTATTCACAAGATAACAGATGATACTACATCTTTGAAAAAACTATTTATTGATTATACCGCTAAGGTGAGGAATCATTTTACAAAAATAGTCAGTTAATAAACAAAACCATCTTGACATAGTTAAATTTAGTCATTTATTATAACTCGGTAAAAATTTTTGTATCAGATTTTTTTATGATATTCACCACAAACTGTATGAGAATTAAAATTAAAAGGGGAAGAAGCTTAAGTAGAGTATAAGTACTTAAGAGAAGGAGTTATTTGATTGGAAAAAGAATACACCACAGAAATTTCCAAACTTGAAGAACTACAAGACAAGCAAAAAAATGAGATACGGCGAATAGAAGATAAACTCAAAGAAATGCTGGAAGAGCGGAGTAAGTTTGAGGAAATTGTTTCGAAAGATAACTCTAATATCCCTGCTTTACAGAAATTAAATCAATTGGATCTGGAAATAGAAGATGAGAAAAAGAAAATCAACGACATAATGAAAGAATCTCTTAAAACGCAAAAAAACATTAGAAAGATCAAGCTGAAACTCGAAACGAATGTTGTTGATGTAATGAAAGAGGAATTGAGAACACTTAAGAGTACGAGAGAAAAACTACGCACGGAGCTTATACCTGCCGCAGCTCAAAGATTAAAAGAACTTGAAGAACAAAAAGCAAAAATCGATTCCGAAATCGTCATTCTTTCAAATAAAATTAGCGAGTTGGAAACTAATTTTGATGAATGATATAATACTCTTTTAAAAAAGTTTATCATTCCAAAATGACATTCTATTCTATCCTAAATATAAGACGCTTGTATTTTTATTTGTTTATTATTTTTATTCTACCGATTTTTTTTGTAGAATTTCTTCAGTCTGAAACCAACCAACGAGTATGGGCTTATTACTCAGAAAAGACAATTGCTGATTTCGATATCATATCATATTTTATTTTTGACAAACCTGCAGATGTTCTAAAAAGAGAATTAGAGAGAAATTATAATAGAATTAAAGAGGGTAAAAAATATGATGAAGGATTTATTAACATATTAAAAACTATAGCTTCAAACAACATTATTTATTTTCAATTGAAAAAAAATGATTACAAGATCCCTGATACCATCAACGCTGCTATTTTTAATAAATTCAGCCATTTTGTTATTCTCTATCTGAGAGAATTATGGAGTACTCAAATAACTGTTACTAAAAAAGAGATAGAAGATTATTACAAGAACAATAAAGATGAATTTAGAGTCCCTGAATCAGCTACAGTCAGATATATCTTTTTATCAAAGGATACTGAAGAAAAAGAATTGGAAAAGTCAATAAAAGCAGTGAAAGAGGATTTACTGAACAATCGCGAATTTGAAAACATTGTAAGAGAATATTCTCAATCCCCCAATGCAAAAGATGGAGGAATAATAGGACCTTTTAAAAAAGGAGAATTAGGTCCGAAGTTCGAGAATATGGCATTTTCTCTTCAAGAGAACGAAGTGAGCGATATGTTTGAGACAACTTATGGTTTCTTTTGGATTAAAATGATAAAAAAAGAACCTGAAAGGATTGAAAATCTAAATGAAATTTCAGATCAAATTAAGTCCGAGATACATAAAGACAAATTAAATTCTTTAGTAAAAAAGAAGATAAATGCATGGGAGAAAAAAAATAAAATCGAATTGTATACAGACAAGCTCTTAAAATCTGAATCGAAAGAAAATGATGTTGTTATCGCATCTAAAACAATGACCATAACAGCTAAATATTTAAAAACATTATATGGAAAAGCAATTGAAAACGAATTAGAATTCACTGAATTTTTAAACACGCTGAAGAACCGAATCATTCTTATAGAAATAGCGAAAGATATGGTTGGTTCTAATGAACAGATTGAATACTTTTTTAGAGCGAAAGATATGGCGATTCAGGAAGCCACCGTTCAACATTGGTTTAAAAATGAGAAATTTAGAAATCTCCCTGAACCTTCAGAAGAATCGATAAAGGAATTCTATGAT
>CAZYWQ010000004.1:10285-20477 GCA_964651675.1 uncultured Candidatus Sumerlaeota bacterium
ATTATAAATTACCAGAGAGATTTTTAACTATTAAAGTGATGGTTAAGTATACTTATACAGAGAAAGATAAGGATATTGAAAAATATAAAAATCAGTACGAAACAGAATGTTTCGCCAACCGACTAATAGAAAAAATCAAAAGTTATAATACATATCAAGTTTTCTTAGAGAAAGAAAGCGAGTTCTTAAGTAAGTATAAAAATATTGTTTATGAAGAAAAGGAAATTTTCATTGGGGATGAGGAAAGTGACTTAGAGCAGAAACTCAATGCAATGAAGATTGGGGATGTTACAAAAGCTAAACTAACATATTCAGGCGTGTACTTCTATATTTTAAAAGATGTATTACAACCAAAGCAGTTATCTTTAGAAGAAGCAACTCCCAAAGTAATCAATGTTTTGACGAAAGAAAGTTTTAATAAACTTACTCAAGAATATAGAGAAGAAGCTTTAGGGAAAAACGATTTTAAAATAAATTACGCATTTAATTAAACTAATCCGAGACAAAAAAAACTTGACACTATTTTGATAAACAAGTAAATATTGTAACGAAATGTGAAAAAAGAAGGAAAGGAGGTTTTTTATATCGATTCTGAAGTACAATTAATTTAGAAAGGGGCTAAAAATTATGAAAAAATTATTTGTGCTACTTTTTATCGTTATGATTACTGGATTAGGTTTTGCTCAAATGGAATTAACTCTTGATTGGGAAGTAAGTAACGGTGCCATTCATACTGATGCTGGTGTTATTAATACAGTAACAGGAGATTTTTTAGTAAATGAATGGGATAATGCTTCTGCAGCCGACTATGTAACTCATATTATGAGTGCAGATGATGGATCTGACACTGCTTCAACTCTTGATAATGGAACTTTAACCACAGGAGACTTTTTTGCAATGGCTGTTTCCTCAGATGGACAGATTTATGGTGTGGAAGGACTAACACAAACAATCGCACATTGGCCCGATCAAGCTTCTGCAACACCTGATGAAGCTGTCTTGACAGGAAGAACAGGTGTAATTCGTGGTATGAAAATTGTTGGAACTGGTAATAGTTCCTTTTTATGTGCTGGTGCAGCCGGTGATAATGGGGCTTGTGATATATGTACAACTACGGATAATGGAACAACATATGCGGTTACTGATACTATAGCAGCTCCAGCAGGAAAAAGTATTCATACTATGACTTTAGCAGGAGATGTTGCTTATTGCGGTGGAGCATGGGATTCAGATGGAACATTGAAGAGATTTACAGGCGGCATAGGCGCTTGGACTCGAGATACTTCTTTTACACCGACTGATGCTGATACGGCATATCCATTTAGTGCTGATTATGATGAAGAAGATAACGTGATTATAGTTGCAGGATATGTTACATCTGCAGCTGATCCGCCAGATGGTAGAGTGTGTATACTCGATGCAACAACAGGTGCTACTATTGATATGTATGATATAAGTTCTATGAATTTGACTTACTATGGTAATGTCTCTTTAGATAAAGATAATGATAAAGCGTATGTAGTTTCAAGGTCTGGAACAAGTACGGGAGCAGCCCCAGATGGATACTGGGCAAGATTCTCATACGGAGTTCCAACAAAGTCGAATAATTGGGCTGTTTACGAATAAAAAATCATCATTTTTATAGAATGATTTAAGAGCCGAACATATATGTTCGGCTTTTTTTATAATTTCAGTTCTTATTGGCAATTTTAGTTATAATTTGCTCCAAGTACCAAATAATGCTTGACACTTAATAACACCGCTTGAATTATTGCAACGGCTTATTATTAAAAGGTAAATACACTTAGGTTTGAATTTTTTTAAATTATAAACTAATTTTAAAGGAGGTTTTTTTGTTATGAGAAAATTGTTCGTACTTGCTTTGATGCTACTGACTGTTGTAGCTTTTGGAGCGAATCCAGTTGTTGTTGATGATGGTGGAACAGGTGATTTCACCACTATCCAGGCTGCTATCAATAGTTGGTGTCCAGGTGGCGCAAATGCTGGTGAAACTGCGCCTTTTGTTATCAACATTTTGGCAGGTTCTGGTCCGTATGATGAAGCACTCTGTTTAGATGACATTGATTCAACTACACGTGGCGATATTGTCGGTGACTTAACTATTCAATCATCGGATGGAAGTCTTATTCAAGTGGCTCTCCAGGCTGGTTATCAAGATGATGGTCTTTGCATTTTACAAAATGAACATGATGTTACCATTAAAGACCTTGTCCTTTATCCATCACTCAATAATCCCCTTATTGATGAAATCGTTAGAGTAGATGAGAATGATACAAACTCTACATTCAATACCATTACATTTGAAAACTGCATTATAACAGAAATCGACACTGCAGGAAGTCCATTAGTAGCTACTATGGCAGAGGCAGCTACAGCTACACCTACGGATACTGTTGGTACTAATAGAACGGGTTCTTACCCTTATAATTTTATGTGGTGGGGTGATGCTGGAGAAGCACAGAACCTCGTGATGACTAATTGTGCTGTTTTCTGTAATCCCTATAGTTATATGGTTCGTTTGTGTTCGGATGGTCAAGATGGAGAGAATTGTACATTGACAAACTGTATAGCTCGCGGTGGTGGCTATTGTAATATCAGAGCCAGTTCAAATTATGCTTCGACTTTCATATTTACAGGAACTGACCAAACACAAGGTTGGCAGAACTGTATGTATGTAACTGATCCACTTGCTGGTCATGGTTATTATTTAAGTTCCGGTGTTACTGGTGCACACGCACAAGTCGAAAAAAGTGTTATCAAGACAGAGGACCGTGGAGTCAGTGGTTCAGGTACTTTCGATATGGACATTGCAGACTGTATAATTGTATGTACAGCCCCTGGTATAGTTGATGGACCTGCGAATGCTTCTACTTGGACGAATTTAACTATTGATAGTCCAGGTGGTATATATTTTGGTGTTACTGGAACTGGAAGCATAACGGCTCGCAATTGTATCTTCAGTGGTACAGGTTCTACAGGTTTTACTGGAGCGGTGCCTTCTGGTGGAATAGATGTAGATTATTGCGCCTATGTTGAAAGTGGTGCAGATGCTATAACTGATAGAGGATCAATTCAAACAGATGGTTCAAATATCGTCACAGCCGATCCTGGGTATGCATCAAGAAATCCAGAAAGCGAGTACTTTATGGATGTTTCTAACATCGCTGATTACCAGGGAGCAGGTACCAGTGGATCCGACCTGGTCGGTGGTGCTAATCTCTTTGTTGTAACTGCTGTGCGTCAAAATTGGTCTGTTTATGAATAATTCTTAGGTAGTGTATCAGTTCAACATTTTGTGAACTGGTTTAGAAATAGTTAAAAGCCGAATGGTGACATTCGGCTTTTTCTTTTTTATTGAAACTCTATTAAATTCTATTATCGTAGCTTTTGAATAAGACTTTTATATATTTGTTACATTATGAAAACAATCAGGTTTTATACATTTGGTTGCAAGGTAAACCAGTATGATACACAGATGATGCGTAAGGTGGTCTCTAAAAGATTTGAGATAGTTGAAGATAATTACGCTGACATTTTTATCATCAATACCTGTGCTGTAACTGCTGAGAGTGAGAGGAAGGCTCGTCAACTCATCCGCAAAATTCATAGACAATATCCCGATTCAAAAATTATCGTTATCGGTTGCTATCCCCAATATAATACAAATGACCTGGAAAATGTGGGTTGTATCTCTGCTATTCTTGGTAATTCTTGCAAAAGGAATATTCTGGAATATGTTGAAAATTTGGAGAGTGCAAGAGAACCAATTTCAATAATCGATACAATTACAGATGGATATTGGGATTTACCCATCGATGAATTTTCGGGTCACACAAGGGCTTTTATTAAAATCGAAGATGGTTGTGATAATAATTGCTCTTATTGTGTAGTTCCATTGGTTCGAGGAAAGCCTGTTTCTCGCCCGAGTTGCTCTATAATTGATGAAATCAAATTACTTGATGAAAAAGGTGTGAAGGAAATTGTCTTGACCGGTATTAGACTGGGTCGCTATAACTCTGATTCAACCTCACTTTCGGACTTAATTAGGAAAATATTGTCTAAGACTTTTATTCCAAGAATAAGATTAAGTTCTATTGAATTAGAAGACATCGGTTCAAGTTTAGTTGAAATATTGAAGACTGATGAGAGGATATGCAAACATCTCCACATTCCTTTACAGAGTGGTTCTGATAGAATCTTAAAATTAATGAACCGTAAATATTCTTTTGGAGAATATAAAGAAAAAACTTTAAACCTTAAAAAAAAGATTGCAAATTTAAATATAACAACAGATGTTATTGTTGGTTTCCCTGGAGAAACTGAGAAGGATTTTGATAAAAGTCTGAGGGCTATCGAAGAAATTATTTTTGGTAAGGTTCATACCTTTTCGTTTTCTGCAAGGGAAAGAACTTCGGCGGATTATTTACCTGATAGATTGCCAAATGAGATAGTGAGAGAAAGAGCTAAGATACTGAGAAGTAGGGCGTCTCTTGTAGCAAAAACATTTAAAGAGAGATTTCTTAATCAAGTGATGTCTGTTCTCGTTGAAGGTAAAACGGATACAGGACGCTCTTTTCTTCAAGGTTTCACATCAAATTATTTGAGAGTGAAAATCGATTATGATAAATCGGTGATAGGAAGGTTATTGGATGTTAGGTTATTAAATATAGTAAATAACGACATTTACGGAAAGGTGGTGAAGTAAATGGAGTGTATTTTTTGTAATATTATTGATGGCAAGGTTCCGTCCAAAGAGATTTATCGTGATGATGTCTATTATGCCTTCGAAGATATTAATCCTCAGGCTCCTGTTCACTTCCTCATAGTCCCGATAAAGCACATTCCAACTGTAAATGACATCACAGAAGAGGATAAAGATTTAATTGGTGGGATGCTTTTATTAGCGAAAAAACTTGCCAAAGGAAAGGGTGTTTCTGAAAGTGGGTATAGGTTAGTTTTAAACTGTCAGAAGGATGCTGGGCAAGTTATCTATCATATTCATCTTCATATTATTGGTGGCAGGGTAATGAAATGGCCACCTGGTTAATTCTGGTATCGTAAAAAAGTCGATTACAGATTATATTTTAAATAGATCAAAAGGATTTTATAAGAGTGGGGATACTTCACTCTGTTCAAAGTCTTTGGTAGTTTATAACATTGGCTTAAATTAGATGTATAAAACGAGGTTTAGTAAAAAAAATAAACTGATTTAAATTTGTAACGAGTCCAAGGAACAAACCTTTAATCGGTCAAAGGGGACAATAGTTGTCTTTCGAATAACTCGTTTACTAAATTATTCTTTTGAATTTTTATATCGTGTATAAGTAATCTTCCCTTTTTATCCCTTTCCTTAGCGTAAGAATAACTTCCTGTTCTCTCGACTTTATGTATAATAAGTACCTTTTTCCCAACAAGGAAGGAACGCATAAACTTGATAGTTTCTTCCTTTTTCTCATCATTGAAAAAAACCTTATCAAGTTTCAGTACTTTTTTATTATCAAGCTGAATAGTATAATCGTCATTGACTTGTGCTACAACTCCTTTAGTGGTTACTTTCTTAGGTATTTTCTGTTTCATATAGTCACTTGACTCTGCCTGAAAGGAAATAGGATTAGCTTGCTGAGGAGGAGTTTTCTCTACAGGTAAGTTCCGATTCCTTCTTGCTCTAAGATCATACACACTTTCAGGAAACTTTGCTTTTTCCATCATCATCTGATGTTCTTCTGCGGCTCTTCTTCTCGTTTCCTTATCTTCTTCTCTTCTTCGCTCCATCTCTCCATCAGCTCTCATCGTTTGTGCTATATATAACCGCTGGTTTTCGCTTTTTCCCAATTCCTTATTAAATTGTGGACTTTGGGCTTGTTTATCGGATTCATTCGCCACACTGAAGACACAGAAGATTGTTAAAAGAGTATTGATAATTATAAACAAAACTAATTTTTTCATAACTATTTCCTCGTTTACTCCTTTTATAAATAGATTAATTTAACATTAATTATGTTTGGTGAGTATGTTACAGTTTATGTAAGCTTATCCTTCAATATAACTTTCAAACCGTGTCCAGGGCTTTATGAAAGCAAGTTTAATAACACCTGTAGGACCATTTCTATTTTTTGCAATAATTAACTTGGCTACAGTTTCGTCATAACTTTCGCCCATATCCTCATCTTTACCACTTCTTTCCTGATGATAAGTTGGTCTGTAAATAAACATAACAAGGTCGGCATCCTGTTCTATAGCACCTGACTCTCTTAAATCAGATAATTGTGGCATTTTATCTTCTCTTTTTTCAACAGCTCTGCTTAATTGAGAAACAATGAGCAGTGCCACATTAAGCTCTTTAGCAATGCCCTTCAGAGACCTTGTAATTTCTGCTATTACTTCCTGACGATTATCACTTCTCAGATGTCCTTGCATCATTTGGAGATAATCAACGATTATTAGTTTAAGGTCTTTAACCTCTGCTTTCAGTCTTCTTGCCTTCGCTCTTAATTCAGTAACATTTATGTTGGGTGTATCATCAATGTAAACAGGCATATTATCGAGGATATTTGCATAATGTGTAAGATTCTGAATATCCTTAGCAGAAATGTACCCGCTCATAGCGTTTAACAAAGAGACTTTGGCAAGTGAACATAGTATTCTTTGGACAACTTGTTCTCTACTCATTTCAAGGCTGAAAACTCCAACAGGATAATTAAACTTAACAGCAAGATTGGAAGCAATGTTCAAGGCTAAGGAGGTTTTGCCAACCGAAGGTCTTGCTGCAAGAATTACTAAATCTCCAGGTTGTAAACCTGTCGTTAAAACATCAAAATCGTGAAATCCTGTGGGAATGCCACGCACTTCTTTTTTATTATGAAAGCGTTCCTCGATGGAGTCCAGTTCTTTGTCAACAAGGTCGGAGATTGGCTGGAATCCCCTTATCTCTCTGTCCTGAACAACACTAAATATCATTTTTTCTGATTCGTTTATTATATCAAGAGGAGACTTTGTTTCACTATATGCATTTTCTGTTATTTCACCAGCTGCCTCAATCAGTATTCTTAGCAAATATATTTCATTAAGAATCTTTGAATGAATATCGACATTAGCTGATGTAACAACATCTTTCAGTAATTCTGCCAGAAAGAGAGTTCCACCGATGTCTTCGAAACTGCCAAAACTTTTTAATTTGTCGCTTAAGGATATAATGTCGATCTTTGCCTTGTCGTCATAAAGGTCTATGATGGTCTTAAAAATAATTCTGTGATTCGTGTTGTAGAAGCAGTTCTCATCCAGAACTTCTAAAACGACAGGAATTGATTTAGGATCGATAATTAAAGCTCCTAATACAGATCGCTCTAAATCAAGATTGTGAGGGAGTGGCTTATCAATTTTCAGATTAGAAAACGCCATACATCATCACTCCTTTTCAACCCAAACCTTCAATTTGGCATTGATATCCGAATGAATTTTAATATTCACAGTATAGACACCGAGATTCTTAATTGGTTCTTCGATATAAATTTTCTTCTTGTCTATATCATAACCTTTTTCGTGAAGCTTGTCAGCAATATCAGAACTTGTTACAGAGCCAAAGAGTTTATCACCTTCTCCAACTTTTAATTTAAAGGTTACGGATTCATTCTCTAAAGCACTTGCAACATCTTCTGCACTTTTTAACTCTTTTGCAGCCCTTTTTGCAACTTGTTTTTTTCTTTCATTGAAAAATTTTATGTTTGTCTTCGTTGCTTCAATTCCTAATTCTCTTGGGATCAAAAAATTCCTCGCATATCCATCTTTGACATTTACTATTTCACCTTGTTTTCCTATTTTTTTAATGGTATGAAAAAGTATAACCTTCATTTTTTCCTCCTGAAATAATTGTTAATGCGTCTATTGCTTATCTATATTTCGATTATTAGGCTTCAAATATGGTTCTTTCAATCTCCTATAATCAATCCAATTATCTGTAAAACCATATAATACAACAAGTGTCAACATAAACCCGTAACATAATCCTTTTGATGCAAAAACAAGAAATGTAAATATTACTAATAGAATTAATAATGTCCTTATATTATAAAACTTTTCAAGATTAAAGAAAATTATTAGTGCAATTCCCTGAACGAAGTAGATTGTTAATCCAAAATATCCCAGTTCTTCTTGTTTAAAAAGTATATTCCCTAACACAAATAACAATCCAATAATGAGAATCCAAATATATTGCGATTTGACTCGTAAGTGAGAGAAAAGATTATATTTTGTTGCGCTATCAGAATAGGCTCTATACAGGACAATCGTAAGAAAAAAGAGTAATAGAAAAAATGTCAGACTACAAAATATCATAAAGTTTTCCAGGAAATTTACTCTTATTCTGTTTATAACTTCAAGAATATACTTGGCGGTATCGTTAACACTAATGCTGCTTCTAACAATATTTTTTAAGAAATATGTCCATTCAAAGAAAAGTTTATTCAGAGAATAATTGAGATTACTGATTACATCATAATCCCCTAAGTGTTTTAAGGAAAATAGTGTAAATGCTTGAATAGGGACAATTGTGGCAAATGAAAAAAAATAAATATCATCATAATCCAAATCGAGTCTGTAAAATAAAGCGAAAATAACTCCCAGAAGTAATGAGAGTAAGAGATAAAAGCTTAGTACATTTATACCCGTAATTATAATTATGGTTAAAAGGGCTACAAAAGGAATCAGAATATTGTTAAGGGGATTATTCTTTACGCAATTATAAAATACAATTGTTGATATACTAACCAGTGAGAAAAATATAATAAAGAAATAATTAATAACAACGAAAGGATTTGTGAACTTCAAAGAAGTTATTATGAGTATGAGAGCGATTATGACAATTATACTTATGAATGATGATAAAATATATTTTGACTTCACCAAACTGTTCCTGAATTGACATATTATAAGATTTTTCGATGCTGTTAAACATCAGGCTGGATCAAATCGAGTAATCCAATCGCAAAATTTCTTGAGATTAAGATAGTAGCGGTCGCATTTATGTGACATTAATGTTAGGCGCGATGAATCGCACCGCTACTTATCTATTCCGCTTTAAATGGTAACAGGGCGATGTTTCGTGCTCTTTTTATTGATTCCGTAAGTTTTCTTTGGTGATGGGAACAATTACCAGTAATTCTCTTCGGAAGTATCTTTCCTCTTTCACTGATGAATCGCTTCAATTTATCAACATCTTTGTAATCGATAGAATCAATATTTCCCTTGCAGAAAATACAGACTTTCTTCCTTGGGAATCGTCTTGTTCTTCTCTGATAAAAGCGTTGTGGTCTACGAGATTCTCTTTCTCGTGGTTTTTCTTCCTTTTCCGTAAGATTCTCCTTCTCGGCACTCGTATTACGCTCTGTTGGTTTACTTTTTACTTCGTTCTCTATCTCTTTTTTTTCTTCTTGTTCCATTAAAATCTCCAAATGCTCCTTTCTAAATCAAATCATTTATAAAAAAGTTCATAATGATAATACTGCCATAAATCAGGCTGAATAATAAAAACAACCTTACTTATTCTTTTATTCAACCTCGTTGACAGAAATCTCATAAAAAAAAATTAAAAGGGAATGTCATCGTCAGTAGTTCCGGAATCGTCTGCGCTTTCTGGAATTTCGGTCGTTTCTTCAGTAGGTGCTCCTCTTCCACTAAGAAACTGCACACGCTGAGCCTGAACATCAATCCTTGTTCGAGTCTTTCCTTCAGATTCCCATCTATCCATTCTTAAACTACCTTCTATAAGAGCCTTACTACCCTTTTTCAGATACTCAGCGCATATCTCAGCCATTTTGTTCCATACCGAGATTCTTATAAAAAGAGTATCTCTCTTTGTCTCGTTAGTCGAAGAATCTCGATAAGAGCGATTTACAGCAAGGTCAAAATTACATACAGCTTTTCCGGAACCTGTATAACGAAGCTCAGGATCCCTTGTTAAGTTTCCTATAAGGAATACTTTATTCAGTTCCGCTACCATTTTCTTCTCCCTTGCTTTCGGTTGTAGTCTCCGCTGTCACAGAAGGACTTCCTTCAGCCTCTTGTGGCTTTGGTTCTTCCTCCTTCTTTTTGATAGCAGATACCTTAATTGTGAAGTACTTAATAATCTGGTCAGAGATCCGACTGATCCTCTCAATCTCATTAACAACTGCTGGTA
>CAZYWQ010000005.1:0-407 GCA_964651675.1 uncultured Candidatus Sumerlaeota bacterium
CCAGGCTTTCTTATTTGGCTTTTGACTATGAAGAATTTGTATCGGATTGTAATAGCGCTGCTGATTTTCGTCGCAATCACCTTGTTTTATAATTATAGAAGCTATAATACAATAAGATTTTCTCTTATAAATGGTTATGTGGAATATACCTATAATGGCAAGGACTGGATTAAGGCAAAAAGAGGTGATGAGTTGAAAAGCGGTCTGAAAATCAGGACTGATAAGGTCAGCGTTTGTATTCTGCGATTTTTTGATGGTAGTAAAGTGATTATGAATCACGATTCTTATTTGGAGATAGAGAAGGTTCTTTTTTATAGATTCAAGAGAAAAAATGTCCGACTTAATCTGCAAAGTGGTGAGGCAAACTTTGATGTGGCAAAAGGTGGAACTTTTGAGGTGAATAGCGA
>CAZYWQ010000005.1:417-1125 GCA_964651675.1 uncultured Candidatus Sumerlaeota bacterium
AAACCTGGATGATAACTGTTGTTGGAACTAACTTTAATGTTTCTCTTTTGAATGATTTGATGAAGGTCACTCTCTTTAATGGCAAAGTTAGATTGGATAACGGAATTTCCTTGAATCTTACTCCGAATAGTCAATTTCAATATAATCTGTTTCGAAGGTCTCATCTGATTAGAGAACTGACTACTGAAGAGGTTCAAAGCGAAATAAAATGGGTCAAAGATATTAATCATTATAAGACACTTAAAGAGATGGGTGATTATTATAAGAGTGTAGGTGCACTTGATAAGGCAGCAGGATGTTATATTAAATCTATCGAAAATAATCCGCATTATCGCAAGACTGCAATCGGTTTGTCGAATATGATATTGAAAAGTCCTACCAGAGATATTGAAATCAAAAATATCCTAGATATATTAAAAGAACATCCTGATAGCAATTATAAATATATTTTGGGGCGTATCTATATGTCTCAAGAGATGTATAATGATGTGATGAAGTTGTTTCCGAAGGAGGATGTGTTTAAGTATCCCATATGGGTGTCGTTGGATTTGGCGAAGAGTTATTATCTTACAGGTGAGGATGTTGATGCAGAAGAGGTGTACAAGGAGATTTTACCGAAGGCAAAAATGCGGTATCTATTGAGTATGTTGGGAGAAAAATTTGTAGTGTTTAGTGAGTATACCGATGATGAATCACAGCGTATTTATC
>CAZYWQ010000005.1:1135-20426 GCA_964651675.1 uncultured Candidatus Sumerlaeota bacterium
GACATTGGGCGGTCTTATTGATATATTCATCGACAGAAATGATATTTATCAGACGCAGATATACGGTTTGAACGCAATGGTTGTTATGGATAAGACGGATAAAGATTATCAGTATGTCTTTGATGTGGTTGCGCACAATTATGGCAAACAGGGGAAGTTGGATTATGTCAAGAATATATGGAAGTATTATTTGAGACTATTTCCTGATGGGAAATACAAAGATCGTGCTGATATAATGGTAGAGTGAGCAAGTACGAAAATAGTTATATGAATCCTTATCTCTCCGTGTAGGGAACAGGCGTCAACTGTTCCCTACAGTTTTTCACGCTGAAAACAATAGAGATGAATCGTTCCATCAGCAGAATGTGCTGAGCCACTATAAGTATAGTGTGGATAAATTTTTAATTCATCTTTCTTAAGTTCTCGATATGGATTTATAATAATAAATTCGGGCTTATATTTTTCTCGGAGTTGTTCCATAGGCGGAAATCTATTTTCACCTTTTCCCTGAGGGGTAACGAGAAAATGTCGATCCAGCACTGGATTGCCTAAATAATAACCGAGTATTCCAATCTCGTTCATTTCAATATATGCATCCCTTTGAACTATATTCTTCATTTTTTGTGCCGTTTGTTTATACAACTCATAGCGTTGTTTTTCCCAGGAATAGTCGAGATGTCCTATGACAAGAAACAGACTTATAACTGCTGCAAAGATGTAAGCGACTTTACTGTTGTTAAATATTTTTCGGGATAAAAAGGCTAATCCTCCAGCAAAACTAAAAATGACAACAAAGGTTAATGTGTAAAAATACCAGACTGTTATCCCTGGAGCATTTATTATCCAGTAAGCGATTGTAAAACAAATGAACCATATAAAATAGATGCCTATTTTTCGCCATAGTAAGATAAGTCCTGTTATGATTAAGATACTCCGCAGTAAGTTCCCAGAACCGAATAATAAAGCTGGAAACTGTTTTTCAAAAAGAGTTGTTAAGTAGCTTTTAACATTTTCCGAACCTAAAATTTTTGATGTGACTGAATTCGATAGAAAACTGCCATAGTAAAAATAGGAAAATAAATGCCATATTATTGGTAAGGATGCCCAGATTGCGAAATGGATGATGATTTTTTTTACGGACATTGGCTTACGACGATAAATCCACCAGCAGGTTGCAACAATACCAAAGATAAATGCATCGAAACGGGCTAAATACATCAGCGAAAGACAAAGAGCAAAAAGCTTATCTTTTTTCATATCCATAAGTACGAGTGATAATAATGAAAGGAACAAAATTAGAATAATCTCATTGCCAAAATATCCTACTGTCTGTTGATTGAAAAAAAGGAGTGGCACAAGAGCTACTGTGACTACTTTATCCTGAATATATCGATCGGCAAGAATAACACAACCAATAAGTAACAGAAATTGCAGGATGTAATTACCAAGAAGCACATTGCCTAATGCAGGTAAACTGAACAAAACTTGTAGTAAGGCAAGAAGCGGATTGGTGATGCCGCAAATTCGTTCATCAGGATTATAAACAAAGCCAACTCCATGTAATAAATTGCGTGCATATCGGAGTGTGATGAAGACATCATCGTTAACTATTCGTAAGATTGCGATTCCTAATCCGAGAACCGCTATTACCTCGACTAATAAAAACCATTTTGTGAAGTTTGTTTCTTGGTCTGGTAATTTTGCATTATTGTTTATCATAGAATAGAAGAATTATATATTGGATTAGGAAAGTCAAAATAAAAAAGGAACAGCGTGGTTACCTAATATTGCAACACAGCCTATCAGTAGAATATTAATTAATCATGACTACTTAATTGAAATATTGAACAGCCGTGTGATTTTCGGGAGTAATATCATTTATTTTATACCAGGAACCTGATTCATATCTCCAGAATCCCTTGGGTGCAGCAAATCCAACAATAATATTATCAGCAGGATCGCTTCCAGCAAAGTCGTGACAGACTATTACTGTTATCGGAATGAGAGGAGATATTTTTGTATGTACACCTGTTTGACCATCATAATTGTATAGACCATAGCCGGGATAGGAAATCACTAAATCCTCGTACCCATCGCCATTTGTATCTCCAACTGCCAATTGAGAGGGATTAACTGTATTTATCCGACTCCAGGAGCCTGCGTTATACTCCCATAATCCGTATGGAGCGCCAAAATCAATGACAATCTCATCAACTCCATCAGAATCTAAGTCCGCACAAACATAGTCTTCTGGACTCATTGTGTGTATTTTCGTGTAGGTACCATCGTTATAAATCCAAAGACCATAAGTTGAGCCGAAGTCAATCACGGCTTCATCAGAATTATCAGTGTCAAGATTACCAACGACCATTTTTTCAGGCGAAAGGCTATTTATTTTGGTATGTGAATATGGATAAGGATATGCGTAAGTGTAAAGTCCATAAGAAGGACCATAATCTATCATAATTAGTTTGCGACCGTAACTATCACCATCAAAATTACCACATACAAAGTCTTCGGCAGGAATAGAATTAACTTGTGTCCAGCTACCATCGTCATAAACCCACAATCCTTTACCAGCACCAAAATCCAATACAATCTCTTCAGTAGGATCATCTTTTGCATTCGAGATATCAAGATTTCCCTTTGCCCATTTATTCGGACTTAATGAACTTAATCGTGTATGTGTTCCATCGTACTCACATTTGTACAATCCATAAGTTGCTCCATAATCGACTAATAATTCTCCTCTTCCGTCAGTGTCGAGGTATGCACTCATTACGGCTTCAGGATTAACCGTATTTAATCTTGTATGTGTTCCAGAAACATATTTATATAAACCGTAGGAACCGTAATCAATCGCTATGCTTGGAGATTGATTGTACTCAGAATGAAAAATAAAACTGCCGGAAGAACCTGAAACTCGTTTTACGCAGATATAAAAAATGCCTGAATAGGAAGCAGTATAATCAATGGTTTCTGCCGTACCAGGTGTTGTGTTGGAACTAACGATGTACAAATGAGGAATTCCGTCACTGGTATAATTTTTGCTGTAGAGATACAGGTCATAATCACATCCTCCGGGTACAGAAAGGTTGAATCTGTAGGAACTACCGGAGAAAAGATTAATATTTCTTGCCCAAACTTTTGGATCTAATGAACCTGAGGAAAGAGTATACCTGTTAACCTCTCCAATTTCATGGTTTTTGGTTATTGCATCAAGAGCAGCATCGCCGCAAACTCTCCCATATCCTTCAACAAGGTCAGAACCACTTCTATTAAGTGTTGGATCGTTACCGGAGCTTGCTTCTCCTGGTGTGTTAGTTTCGACAGATGTCATAAGTATCAGCGCTTTTATCTCTAATGGGTAAACGGTGGTGTAGAGATGCCTTTTGCTAATCATTAACGCGGCTAATCCTGAAACATGAGGAGTTGCCATTGAAGTACCGTGCATATTGGCATAATCATTTGATATAATATCTCCAAAAGATGTACTTTGTGCATCGCTATCATTTGAATCAGGGGCTGTGATTTCCCTTCCTGAAGATATAGAACCACCGGGAGCGCATACATCGGGTTTCCCTGAACTTGTTGGACCATTACTGCTGTAGTCGGTCATCTCGTTTGAGTCATTCACAGCACCGACCGTAATGACTTTTGATGCTAAGCCTGGATCTGCAATTGTGTAGGTAGGAAACTCATTTCCTGCAGATATACAAAAAACAATTCCGTTGTCTACAACGGAGTTTGCCTTGTTTCTCAAAGATGTCAGAGTTGCGCCATTGAGCAGATTGGCACTCATTGAAGCCACTTTTATCTTGTAAGTACTTTTGTTAGCGATAATCCAGTCCATTGCAGCTTCCATCTCCACATTTGTCCCTGAACCACTATTTGTAAATATCTTACAACCAACCAGTTTGCATTCAGGAGCAACTCCCGTAAAAAGATTATATCCATCTCCTACGCTACTGTAGGGATAATTTGCAGTTGTTGCATAATTTCTTCCACCGGCTCCAGAATGATTTGCACTAAACGGTCGCCAGATTCCTGTGACAGCCGCTGGATAAGTTCTTGTTATAGGTGAAGATGTTGAATTGACATACTGAGCCCAATTGTCAGGTGGATATTTGGCAGCCATTCCTGCTTCTGCTCCTGAACCTGTTGTCCAGTACATATTCATACTAAGTGTGCCAGTTACAGGAATCCAAATTCTATCGAACCAGCCATAAGTATCGGTTGCTGGAAGTTGACCACTGTCAGTTGTTGTGATGGTACTTACAGAACCTGAGCCATAAACTGCTCCTGTTCCTACGATTGTGCCAGAAACATGAGTCCCATGACCATTATAATCAACGGCTGATCCTTCGGCACTACTCGATAAATCATTCCAGGCAATCACTTTTCCTGATAGGTCTGTGTGAGAATCATCAATCCCTGTATCTAACACGGCTATTCGGACATTGGCATTACCCTTGATATTTTGATCCCAGACAGATTGTCTTACCTGGATTTGTCGTGCGCTCTGGTCAAGATTATATTTCGTTGGAAGGACAGGATCTATTATAACTAATTCACCGCCAAGATTGTATGCTAAGTCTCTAATTTTATTTAAGGGTATTTTGCCGGAGAATCCGTAGCTGCAATAGTTGTATACATATCTTACGAATCCGCCCATCTGGGCAAATGCCATTAATTGGCTTTTTGAAACGGGATTCCAGAGAGTAAGTGTTATCTGGATAAGCTCATCGGATTCAGGATTAGAGTCAATTTTTTCGTCGAGTATATCGTTAATTCTATCGCCATTGAGATCTTCGGAGATATCATATTCAATTGTCGGTTTGACGAATTCATCTGCTATTAGTCCTAGTGGAATAAACAGAAATGCTATTAAGAAAATAATACTTAAGTTTAAAAGTTTATTAATACGCATAGAAGAACCTCCTTGGTATTGGTTTCCCTCTCCCCTCAGAAATGAAGTGTTTTATAGATCAATATAAGAATTTTTAGATAACATATCAGGATATGAAAGGTCAAGAATAAAGTCTGATTATTATTCAAACTTTATCAATAAACTGTCATTCTTTGTTTATAGAAGGGAGTTTAGTAACGAAAGCGAGATGATAATGACTTGACTTTGTTTTTTAAGAGAATTAATCATTATCTAAGATAAAAACTATCTACATATTTCTCTTTTTTGGATTTTGTGAGTTTAATCGGAGAATTTATCATTGATAAAAATTGAGAATTTACATAAGAGCTTTGGGGATAAGAAGGTATTTGCCGGACTTAATCTGGATATACTTGATGGTGAAACTATTACAGTGATTGGTCGTAGTGGTGAAGGGAAAAGTGTTTTGTTGAAGCACATTATGGGCTTGATGGAGCCTGATGATGGTCGTGTTTTGATTGACGGTGATGATATAACGAATTCCACATATAATCAGAAGATGAAAATAAGAAGGAAGTTGGGAATGCTTTTTCAAATGGCAGCATTATTTGATTCTATGACTGTTAAGGAAAATGTGGCATTTGCTTTGAGAGAACATACAAAATTGAGTGATAAGGAAATCGATGAGATTGTAAGAAGAAAACTTGAGCTTGTGAATCTGGATGATGTCGAACATCTTATGCCTGCTGAAATTAGTGGTGGTATGAAAAAAAGAGTTTCCTTAGCGAGGGCATTGTCGATGGATCCGAAAATTATTCTTTACGATGAACCGACGACTGGTCTTGATCCTGTAACAGCAGATATCATCAATAATCTTATTGTTGATTTACAAAAGAAGTTGAAGGTTACTTCTGTTGTTGTAACACACGATATGACGAGTGCTTTTAAGGTTTCGAATAGAATCGCAATGATTTATGATAAAAAGATATATTTTGTTGGCGGAGTTGATGAAATCAAAAATAGCGAAGATTCGATTATTAGACAGTTTGTAAATGGTGAAGCAGTTGGCCCCTTAACAGGATAGTAGATACTTTATATTTTATAAATTAAGATACACCAAAAGGTAAAAAAATGGCATCAAAAAAGAGTTCAAGACAAGAGATAATAATCGGAACTTTTGTATTAATCGGATTTATATTGTTAATCATAATTACGGTTAGCCTGGGGACTTTTTCCATAGGAGAAAAGACTTATACTATCACAGCGCGTTTTCGTTATGTCTCGGGATTGGAGATAGGCGCTCCTGTGAAGGTCTATGGAACAAGCGCTGGACAGGTTACTGACATTAGAATTATTCCTGGCGATAGACCTGTTGAGGTTTCATTACGACTGAGTGAGAAATATAAGGTTCGTAAAAATGCGAGGATAAAAGTTACTCAGTTTGGTATAATGGGTGAGAAGGTGATTGATATTGATTTGGGTTCGACAAATGAGATTGAACTGGGTAATGGAGCTGTACTGAATGGAATCGATCCGTTCGATCCTGCGGAAGTCTTTGAGGATGCTCCTGCCATTACAAGCAACCTTACAAATATTATCCGAAATCTTAATGAAGTTCTTGGTACGGAAGAAACAAAAGTTTCTATTCGAAACATTGTAACTAAAGTAGAAGAATTGACGGCAAAGGTTGATAATATTCTTGGCACAAGTGGGGAAGATGTTGGAGATGCTATCAGTAATATTAGGGAAGCCTCTAAGAAACTTGATAAAATCTTAACAGATTTTGGTAAGATTATTGAAGAAGGACAAGATGATTATATTGCTGCAGGGAAAAATTTCAATTCAACCCTGGATACTATTCGTGATGAATCAAAAACTATTGTAACGAAGATGGACAAGTTGTTGGAAAAGTTGGATTCGCTAACTACGGATGTTGACCTTTTAGTAGAAGAGAATAGAGAAGAGGTTAAAGACTCGATAAAATCTATCAGGCAAATTGCAGAAAAAATTGATAATCTTCTAGCGAAAGTGGAACAGGGAGAAGGAACGATTAGTATGTTGATAAATGATCCGAAGTTGTATGAGGAGCTTGTAAATTCTGTGAGAGAAATAAGAAAATGGGTGGATATCAGGTCAACCACAGAATTCCCTGATAGAATTAAGTATGAGAATAAAGGTAAAGAGCAAAATTGATTTTTTCTTTAAGATAAAAAATGGCGAAAGATAAAGTTATATATGTTTGTCAGTCTTGTGGTGCAGAATTTCCGAGATGGACCGGGAAATGCAGTTATTGTGAACAGTGGAATACGATAGTCGAAGAAAAAATCAAGGTTTCTGCAGGTCAAAATAAACAAAAGTATGATTTTAAGGTCGAAGAATCCAAACCTTTATCCATCACCGAAATCGAAGAAGAAAAATTCGATAGGACAAAGACCAATATCGAGGAGTTCGATAGGATTTTAGGCGGTGGAATTGTTAAAGGTTCTGTTGTATTGATTGGTGGTGAACCCGGGATTGGTAAAAGTACTTTGCTTCATCAGGTTTTGTTTAGGTTGGCAGAGAAGGGTTCGAGATGTCTTTATGTTACAGGCGAGGAATCAAGTCCGCAGGTAAGGATGCGAGGTGAAAGATTATCCGCACTCGATAAAAATTTATTCGTCATAACCGAAACCGATGTGGACATAATCATCAAGGCGATAAAGGAATTGAAACCGGACATTGTTGTCATCGATTCGATTCAAACCGTATACAAACAGGAAATTCCATCATCTCCAGGAAGTGTTTCGCAGGTCAGAGAGAATGCTTATTATTTGGCTTTTATGGCAAAGAATACGGGGATATCGACTTTTTTTGTCGGACATATAACGAAGGATGGATCGGTAGCTGGTCCGAAGGTTCTTGAGCATATCGTCGATACTGTACTGTATTTTGAAGGTGAGGCTCATCATTCTTTCAGGATATTAAGGGCTGTGAAGAATAGATATGGTTCGACCAATGAAATTGGCATCTTCGAGATGACTGGAGCAGGATTGAAGGAAATAACTAATCCTTCGAAAATGTTATTGCAGGAAAGACCTAAGGAATCGTCTGGGACGATAGTTGTGCCAAGTATTGAGGGAAGTCGACCTTTGTTGATTGAGATTCAATCCTTAACCAGCTACAACGGCGGTTTTGGAGCGGCAAGGAGAACGACATCAGGTGTCGATCATCGTCGTGTTGGATTATTAATTGCTGTTCTTGAGAAAAGACTCGGACTTAACCTCTATGATCAGGATGTTTATGTGAATGTAGCTGGTGGATTGAGTGTTGTTGAACCTGCAATCGACCTTGGGATAGTTCTCAGTATTCTTAGTAGCTTCAGAAATAAACCGATTGATGTAGATATTGTTGCTGCAGGGGAGTTGGGTTTGACAGGAGAGGTTCGTGCTGTTACTCAAATCGAGAAACGGATTTCTGAGGCGAGTAGACTCGGTTTTAAAAAGGCGATTGTATCGAAGAATAATGTTTCTGAGTCTTTGGGCAGATTCGATATCCAGATTTTGCCTGTGAAAAATATTCAGGAAGCTGTTGAGATAATTTTGTAGCGTTGCAAATATTAGATAGATGAAAGGAGTAGTGTCGCATTGTCGAACATTGCGATAATTCTTGCCGGAGGAAAAGGCGATAGAATCGGCTCATCCACTCCTAAACAGTACTTGAAGCTGGGTGATAAGCCTGTTTTGGAATATTCTCTTGATTTATTTGAAGGAATAGATGAGATAGATGGATTTGTTTTGGTTGTGGATAAAAGTTGGGATACAAATAAACAAAATGTAGATTTGAGCAAGTTTCATAAGCTTATAAAAATTGTTGAAGGTGGTGATAGGAGACAAGATTCGGTGTATAATGGCGTAAATGCGGTGCCTGAAGATACAGAAATAATCGTGATACAGGATAGTGCTCGACCATTTCCTCCTGTTAATTCTATCGTGAAAGGAATTAATGAGGCAAAAGAAATTGGTGGATGTATCCTTGCTGTTCCAGCTAAAGACACTGTGAAGGAAGTTGATCAAGATATGAGAATAGTAAACTCACCGAAAAGAGAAAATGTATTCATTGCTCAGACTCCGCAGATTTTTATGTTTTCGATTTTCAAAGAGCTTATGGAGCATTTAAAAGGTGATGAAATATTTACCGATGATGCAATGTTATTTGAGCGATTTGGGAAACCTGTTTCGATTGTGATGGGAGATTATGATAATATAAAGATAACAAGTCTTAGTGATTTTTTGATCGCAGAAAAAATATTTTTGAGTAGAAAAGATTATTCTTAAATAAAAATGGAATCTAAAATGTCAAATATGAAAGACGATATGCGTGTCGGGATTGGTTATGATATACACAAATTGGTTGAAGGAAGGAAATTAATTTTAGGCGGTGTTGAGATACCATATACGAAGGGATTACTGGGGCATTCCGATGCGGATGTACTTATTCATAGTATATGTGATGCCATCTTAGGCGCTCTGGCATTGGGTGATATCGGTACTCACTTTCCTGATACGGATGAAAAATATAAGGACATCTCAAGTATCGAGCTTTTAAAAATAGTTATGATAAAAGCAAAAGAAAATGGATATGGGATAGTTAATGTTGACACTAATATTATTATAGAGAAACCAAAAGTAGCGTCTTATATTAATAAGATGATTGAAAATATAAAGGCAGTTGTTGGGAAAGATGTTCCTGTAAGTATAAAGGCTCGTACGAATGAAGGACTTGATTCGATAGGAGAAGAAAAAGCTATAGTAGCACAGGCGATTGTGCTGTTGAAGGCAGTTGAATAATTTTATCCTGTGTCGGATTTGATAAATCAAATCCCTACTATTAAAAGATAATTCTTTACAAATTAAACTGTGTTAATTATCAGTAATTGTTAAAATTCATTCTGGAAAGGATAATTAGATTTAGAAATGGAAGAGAAACTTGGTTTGTTAGAAAGTAAATTGAATTTACTACTTGAGAAAATGAGTGTGAAGACCGAAGAGTTGGGCAGATTAAGACAGCAAGTTAATGAATTGAATGAGAAACTCCAGGAAAGAGATGATATGATTAAGGCTTTAAAATCGGAGAATGAGAAGTCGAAAGGTCAAATTGCTTCGATTGAAAAGGAAAAGGGGAAATTTGATAAGAAAAAGGAAACAATAAAGGGAAGACTCGAAGGTTTGCTAAATAAAATAGAAGAGATGGAGAAAAAAATTAACGCACAGGAAGAGTGATATGGACAGCTATCGATATGAAATGAGTTTGGCAGGTCAGAAATTTAAATTGAAGACAACGGAGGATAAAGACTACCTCGATAGTCTGGTTGAGTTTGTTAACGATAGGATAGAAGAGATAGCAAATCAGGGTGTAACTTCAACAACAAGATGTGCAGTTCTCGCCGCATTTTATATTACTGATGAATTGTTTAAATTAAAAAATAGCAAACCGGATGGTGTAAAAGGAAGATATTACGCTAAGAAATTAGAGTCTCTCGTGAAAAGAATTGATAGTGCGATTAAGGAGAAATAAACTCCAGTTATAGATAATATGTTGTTCGAGTAATATATTTATTATTACCAAAAACTATTATCTAATAGGAGGTAATATGAAAACACTACAGATGGAGTTTTCGAGGAAGGAAAAAACCGAGCGTTTATTAGCTAATCTTGAAGATCTTAAGTCCAGTGAATCTATTGAAGCCTCTCAGTATGATGCGCTTAAACAGAAATATACGACTGTTATTCGAGACGCTACAGCTGCTATCGAAAAACGAAAAACCGAATTGAAACAGAAACTTAGAAATGTGGAAAGTGATTTGCCAATTTTGGAACAGGAGCTGAAGGACCTTTCTGCAAAGTTTAAAGTGGGAGAATTTGATGTTGATACATATAAGAAGAAGGAAAGGTCGCTATCTGCCAGAGTATCGAAGTTGGAGAATGAGAGAAGAAACTTTAGCTCGTGGATCGATGCCAAATCTTCCGCTGATGTTGGTGGTTTTAAGGATATTGATATCGAGCAGAAGCCTAAGGGTAAGCCTATTGACATTGATAAAATTGCGGAGATGGGAAGTAAAGTAACATTAGGTGATCCTGGTACACCTCAGGAGCATATCCAGAATGCAATTGATGTAATAGTGAATCCTGCCGAATTTTTCTCCAAGATTTCTACTAGTCAGGGAATACTCCAACCGCTGATCTTTGCCGCTATCGTTTTCCTTATTAATGTGCTTGGATTTTTTATTTTCAGAATGCACGGGCATTTCTTTGGACATATTTTTCTCTTCTATATTCTGATGATTATTGGGATAATTATTTATGCTATAATTCTTATGATTGTCTCAAAGATTTTAGAAGGATCGGCGGATATTGAAAGCTCTATTCAAATTGTGGCTTACGGTTCCATTCCGTCTGCCCTGATGTTTATTCCTTTCATTGGACCTATTTTATCGCTTTATTCCATTTATATTATGATTGTTGGAATAGAAAAGCTGCATAACTTAGATAGAGGAAAGGCGATAGCTGTTGGTGTTATTACATATTTGTTATCCGGAGTTTATATCTGGATAGTTATGAGACAGATTATCTGGTCTGCGATTGTTCATTCTATAATTATTTTCTGACTTTGTTAATGGAATATTAATAGCTTAATCAAAAACATCGGCTTCTTGTAAAATTTGTATTGCTTTTTGAAGCCTTATATGTTTAATGTAAAACTTGTTGTAGCTACTATAAATCAATTATAGTAATAACTATTTTTTAGTGAGTTTAACTGAGTTTTGAACTTAAAAGTGATAGAGGAAAAGGTTAAAAGGAATCTGACTCGAGAGCGATATAATCATTCTATGGGGATGAAGGAAATCGGGACGAAACTCGCCTTAATATATGGGGTTGATACCAATAAATTAGCTGTTGCTGCCCTCCTGCATGATTATGCCAAACACCTTCCCAATGATAAAATTAAATCGGAATTGTTAAAACATAAAGTGGAACTTTCAGAAGAGGACAAAGATTGCCCCGGAATTTGGCATTCTTTATTGTCAGCAGAATTGTTGAGGTCTGAATTTTCTATACAGGATGATGAAATCTATAATGCTATCAGAATACATCCTACCGGCGATACTGATATGTCAATCCTTGAGAAAATTATGGTTGTATCTGATTACATCGAGCCTAACAGGGATTTTAAAGGAGTGGATAATCTCAGAAAGTTGGCTATGAAGGATATTGATTTAACTCTATATTATGTCTTAAGAGATAAAATTAATTATATAAAAGAACATAATGGAAAAATACATCCGAGAGGTTTAAGGGCATTAAAGTGGATAAAATCGGTTTTGAAAAAATCAGGTAAATTAAAGGAAGGAGTGATGTTGCTATAACAACCGAACAGAAATTAAGGAGTATTATCAAGGCTGTTCAGGGGAAAAAGGCGGAAAAACTCATTTCTCTGGATTTGAGAGGTATCGCTACTTTTACGGATTATTTCATAATCTGCACTGCCTCATCCAGTCCGCATCTTAAGGCTATACTTGATAATACTATCCAGAAGATGGCGGAGAAGAAGATTAAACCATTGAATAGTCCTGATAAGGAAAAAGGTGGTTGGCGCATTATTGATTACGGAGATGTTGTTGTGCATATTTTTGATGAGCAGACGAGAAATTATTATCAGCTCGAAAGATTATGGGCTGATGGTAAAAAGAGGGAATATTAGTTTATTGTTGTTTTAATTCTTTTCTTGATTTTTTCTATGATTTGTTTAAATATTTAAATTCTTGTTTTGTTTTTTAGTGTTTATATAAGAGAAATTGTAATGCGATATTTATGTCGCAACAATGTGGACAACAAAAGGATGATTTAATAAGATGCAAAAAGAGAATTTGAAAAGATTTTCATTCAAGGATTTTATAATAGTTAATGGGATATTTTGGGTATATTGCGCTATTCAATTAGTTTTAATAAAAATATTTGTTGGTGAATTAACAGGGATGGTTTTCTTTTTCGGTGTGTTGGCTATTGGATTCACCGTTGTGTATTTTTTTAATTTTTTCTTTGATTTGTTTTACAAAGGGGAAGACGAAGAATTAATTTTCGAAAAGGATGAAGATGTAAAAGAATCGGATGTTGCTAAAAAGCCTGAATCTTCCGAGAGTTAAATCAAATCCTTTTTACCTTTATATATTGGTACACTGTTGCAGGATGGAATTTGATAAAGTCCTTAAGTGCAGTAGATTTATCTTTTCTATATCTTGTAAAACTCGGTTTTCTGTAGGGAAGAACATCGTTTTGTCCTAATATAGCTGCCTTACTGAGCGCTATTATTTATTAATATATAATACAAACGCATTATGAACAGAATCAATGATGAAGACATTTATTCTCTGATTTCTTCCTCTGATGTAATTGATGAAGATTTTCTGAAGGCTTTAGGGGAGATCATCTATCCGGTCATTGCCTTTGATAAGATTTCATTAGAGATTTTTCCTATGTTGGATGATGTGGCGGCATCGGTTACGGAATATAATCTCTTGTCGAAGGAGTTTCTTAAGGATGATAGTTACGCACCGTATGAATCAGAGGAATTATTGGTAGCTGAGCCTGAAGAGGAATACATTCCTGAAAAGAAGAAAAAACCTAAGAAAGAAGAAAGAGTCGAGAAAGAATTTTTAAAAGTTCCACTTAAATTCAAAGGGGAAGTAATTGGTGCGATTAATCTTTTTGCCGGAAAAACAATTTTCACTGATGAAGAAAAACAGTGTATAGAGAAAATAGCCACACCACTTTCGTTTTTTATTGAGAATAATCGTTTGACTGAAAAACTTCGGGAGACACAGAAATCTTTTGAGAAAATAGTTAAAAAGACTAAGATTGGAATGATTTTTTTTAGTAAGGATGGTAGATGCAATAATTGCAATAGAATAGCGAGAGAATTGTTCAAAAAAAGTGATGAGCGGTGTTTGATAGAAGAGTTTATGGAAACTGGCGACAGGAGTATTCTTCCAGAGAGATTTTTAGACGGTTTGAAAAAGGCTCTGAAAGGTGAGATGAATATTGTCGAATCAATCAAATTGGAGTTTGAGGATGAGAAAAAGACAAAGGGGAAATGGATAGCGTGTACATTTTTACCTGTGACCGATGATAATAATCAGGTAATAAAAGTGATTTGTATATTGGAAGATATAACAGATAAGGCATTACTGGAGCAAAGATTGAAGGAGGCAGAGAAATTAGCATCAACGGGTCAATTAGCAGCAGGAATCGCACATGAGATCAATAATCCTTTAAGTGGTATAAAAAATGCATTTTATATTCTTGCGAAGGAAATTCCTTATAATCATCCGAAAAGACCTCTGATTGACTTAATTGATAAGGAGATAAATCGGATATCAAAGATTATAATGCAACTCCTGGATTTTTATAAGGTGAAAAAGGATGTATATGAGAAAGTAGATGTTGAAAAGATTATTGATGAACTGAGACTGTTAGTTTCAGGTAAATTAAAATCAGCCTCTATAGAGTTTATAATGGATATTAAGGAAGATACAAAGTATATTGTTACATCAATTGATAAAATTAAGCAGGTTTTCTTATCAATAATTGTTAATGCTATCGAGAGTATGCCGAATGGAGGGAAGTTAGCTGTTTCTGTACGAAAAAAGGGGGATGGGATAATTATTGAGTTCATTGATACAGGTTGTGGTATGCCTGCAGACTCAATCAAGGATATATTCAATCCATTCTTTACTACCAAGACCGACAGGAGTAAATATACATCGATTGGGCTTGGTCTTTCTGTGGCAAAGACATTAATGGATTCGATTGGTGGGGATATTTCTGTAACGAGCAAAGTTGGTAAAGGAACTAATTTCACTATTTTTATTCCAAAGAAAAAAATGTAAGGGGGTTCAATAATGAACAAGGGGAAAATTTTGATCGCTGATGATGAAGAGTCCATTTGTTTAACACTCGATACCATATTTAAAGAAGAAGGTTATATAACTACTACTACCAAAGATGGGAAAAGGGCACAGGAATTAATAGTCAAAGAGAAATTTGATGTTGTTATTACTGATATAAAGATGCCGGACATTGATGGTGTTGAATTGCTGAAGTGGATTAAAAAGACTTACCCTCAAATTTCTGTTATTATGATAACAGGATACGCCTCACTTAATACTTCGATTGAATCAATGAGAGCCGGCGCTGATGATTACATTGTCAAACCTTTTGATGTGGATTATTTGAAGGTGCAGGTACAGGCTTGTATTAATAAAGAAACATTGAGTGCTGAGATAAAAGGAGGCTCGAATAAAGATCAGTTGCCGAATGCCAACTGGTTCGAGAACTTTTTATCACTTATTGGTAATAGCTATGAGGGATTACTGAATGATATCGAGGGTTCTTATAAAAGTTTGCTAATGGGAAAAGAAGCTATTGATGAAAGAGCTATCAGATCATTAATGAAGAAGAATTTGGGGACATTAAGCAAATTAAAAAGTAAGTTTGTTGCTCTCAGAAAAATAAAATCACCAAATTTTGTTGAGGGAATAATAATCGAGGCTATACAAGAGGCAAGGGATAAATTGGCTGGCGATTTCAGAGATAAAGTTAAGATTGATGGGAGGTCTTTGCCTGATATGAAGTTTGACAAAGAACTAATAGCTTTATTGTTTGAAACAATTTTTTATATTGCATTACAAACTGTCGATAATAAGGATATTCGATTTGTTATTACTCCCGAATGTGATGGCAAAGAAATCAAAATCAAATTCTCGATGACATCCCAAGCGAAAAACTCATTGCTGCATTCCAATCCTTTTGTATCGACAAATCATAAAATAAGTGATTTTTATATTGGTTTGGCAATTATGTATGGTGTAGTTGAATGTCACAGTGGGAAAATACTGGTTGGGGATAATGAAAAAAATTATATGACCATATTATTACCACTTGATAATAAGTCTTAAACCAGGTAATACAAAACCAATTTCATATATTTTTTGTAATTTAATTATAATAGGAGAGATAAAAGTGAGGAATCTAATTAAGCTGTACACATTATTATTTTTTCTGTTATTATCAATTACAAACGCTGAGCAATATAAAGTAATGACATTTAATATACATCATGGAACAGGAACAGATTCTGTTTACGATATCAACAGAATCAGTACTGTGATTGCTGATAGCGAAGCAAATGTGGTTGGCTTACAAGAAGTAGATAACGGTTATTCATCGAGAAGTAATAACGACCATCAACCAGAAATTTTATCTACTAATTTAAGTATGTACTACTTTTATGGTCCCAATATTGGAACTCGATATGGGAATTTGATTCTATCAGAATATCCATTGGAGTCTGGTGCATATAATTATTCTTTGCCGAATCCTCAGGGGACAGAACCACGCGGTGTGATTGTCTCACAGGTTTCTTTAATGGGAGAGACCATAAATTTTTTGGTAACGCACTTTAGTGCTTATGCTGAAAGTACTAATAGACAGGCTCAGACTCAGGCTTTGAAAGACCTATCTCTTAGTTTGTCGGGACCAGTTGTAATTATGGGAGATTTCAATTGTACTGCCTCCGGTGACCTTGCTGCTCTGTTTGAAGGAGGATATTTTGTTAGTTCGCGGGACATATTGGGTATGAGTTCTTCCATAGATGATATTATTGTTTCTGCTAACCTTTCTGATAATGTAATTTCTGGTGATGAGATTCCGACCATTGCTTCAGACCACGATCCTTATTATATTGTTCTTGAAGTAACACCGAGTAGTACAAATCCTTTCTGGACGATATACGAGTAAATCAGTTAAAATCGTGAGAAAATATCCATTCTTCTCCTGTTTGTGATAATCTACAAAGAAAAAGAAACTTAGGGAAATACTGTTACAGAGGTAACAAATAAAAAGGATAGGTTTTAGAACCTATCCTTTCAATAGATAACTATGAAGAAACTTCTCAGAAATTCTGAATATTCTGTACACGGTCGTAAGCAGGTAGATTAGAGCCACCACCATTCGGGTGTGGACCTCCACCAATCCTTACAATATCTCCTGCACTCATTGTGCCGTTAGTCGGATCGTAATCGCATCCCTTTTCATTAGATTCAGCTCCATAACTTAACGGACCACCACCATAAGCTTGGATATGATCCGGACCACATCCGGACATTCTCCATCCGGCTCCTGATGTTGCACCAGATCCTCTTGTACCACCGATTACTCCTCCTGTCCATAAAGATGCGGCATCAACATAATCGTAAGTATCATATTCATCTGATGTGTCTCCTGGTGGTCCTGGAGCAATATCAATCGCTTGAAATGGATCTTTGGTAACAGTTGTAATAAATGCGATTGGTGTTGTTACTCTGATAAATCTTGAACTGACTCCAACAATACTTGGATTCCAGATACTGGGACCGTTAATATCGCCAGATAGATGATTAGGAGCGACGATGAGTGGATAATTGTTATATTCTACAGCATAAGCCTCGATGGCGGTTGCCATCGATCTCATATCTGCCTTGCAGCGTGAGACTTTAGAGCGGGTCTGGGCTTCTAAGAAGTTTGGTACAGCTATCGCAGCTAATATTGCGATTATGGCAACGACAATTAGAAGCTCAATCAGTGTAAAACCTTTCTTCTTCATTTAATTATCCCTCCTTTCTAAAAATAAATTTATTGTTGGTGTAATTTCACACGATTAAAGCCTTTTTATAATATATAAGTTAGATTTGTAAAGAAAAAAATTAGGTTACCTTCTTCTAAGATTATTATGCTAAGGATTTATTGGAGGACTCAAGAATAGGTTAAATTAAGTAATTGTTCTACTATTGTATAACATTAGGACTATTTTTATAAATTGTGAATTAATTTTGCGATGTGCTCAATATTGTCGGGGATTCTTGGTCCTGGAATGGTTATTGATGTCGGGTCAATATGATAAATGCGGTTGTTTTTTACAGCATTAATCGAGTATAGCGATTTCCAGTTGTCTGAGACTTTTTTATTATCTTGTTCGTCTTTGTTTCCATAAATAGACATATCGAGAATCACATCGGGATTTAATTCGATAAGTTTTTCTTTTGAGATGATTGGATAAGGTGTGGTTGACTCACTTAAAACATTAATTCCACCAGCAATTTCGACCATCTCGTTTATGAAATTACCTTTTGCGGCACAGTACATTCCTTGAAGTGTGTCTGTATGTTTATCTACAACTATTAAGACCTTTACTTTAGGTAGATTCGCTACTCTTTCTGTTGTTCTATTTAACTTCTCCGTAAATTTCTTTAGCAGATTGGAAGCTTCTTTTTTCTTTCCAGTGGCTTCACCAATTGTTGTGATTGATTCCATCACATCGGCAATCGTCTCATTTTTGACAATGAGGAATTTTGTTTTTAGTGATGTAAGTTTTGCTTTTAGGTCACTATTTGAATTGAGCATTATGATTAAATCGGGTTTTAATGCGATGATCAGTTCAAGGTTCGGATTCATTAAACCACCGATTTTTTTCTTTTTCTCGGTTTCGGGTGGATATTGACAGAAGTCTGTTACCGCTACGATTTGCTCATCTAATCCTAATGCGAAAAGTATTTCTGTAAGGTTGGGACTTAATGATATAATGCGTTGAGGAGATACTGATTTTTCCGAAGTTTGATTGGAAACGGCTTTGGTTTCGGAAGGTTTTTCTGATGAAAGTGTAGATGTCCCCCAAATTAGGATAATGAATGTAAGAGCTATGTAAGTATATAAATTTAATTTGTATGAGGGATTAATTTTCAGATTCAAAAATTTCTTCATAGAGCATTCCTTCGGTCCAATAATATATTTACAATTGATTTTTTTTATTATCGAAATTTCACAATATTTTAAGTGATGTATGAGTTACAACAATTTTTTAGACTAAGTTATAAGTAAAAGAAGAATGTCTTAATCCTGTGAGTAATTTTAGGAGTAGCATCTGAAAACATAATCATTGACTAAAGAGTCGATTGTAATATTAGATACAATTAGAAATGATCAATGGAAATGTGATTAAGGTATGAATCTTGATGAAGCCATATTTGTGGTTATTGATTTTGAGACGACAGGATTAACGCCATTATCAGGGGATGAGATCGTGGAAATAGGTGCAGTGAAGGCTTGCGGTGGCGAGATTATTAGTTCTTATCAAACGATGATTAATCCTGGTCGCAAGATTCCGCCAGCGGCAATGGCAGTAAATGGTATTACTGATGAGATGGTCAAGGGTGCTCCCACATTAATGGAGAAACTCCCGGAATTTCTGGATTTTGTTGGTGGGAATATTATTGTCGCACATAATGCACCTTTTGATATGAGTTTTCTCATCAGTGCTGTGAATAAATTGGGCTTT
>CAZYWQ010000006.1:0-20329 GCA_964651675.1 uncultured Candidatus Sumerlaeota bacterium
GATATTGGGAGTAGCATCTGTGCCAGAATCGCTTGTACCATTTGTGTTTAACAAAGCAGCAAATGACCACCCTGAACCTGAATTAATTGTGTAAAAAATGTCGGCGTCAGTGCCTGTACTCAATATATCCTGGTAATTATAAAAAACACAATAGAGACTACCATCGCTTCTTTGTATGATACAAGGATCTGAATCTGATTTAGAATCAGCAGTTCCGTTCGAATTGACAAGTGCTGCTGAAGTAAATTTTTGGGCATTCAAAAACGGGATTAGAAACAAACTAATAAATATTAGAATAAGTATCTTTTTCATTTCGTGACTCCTTATATTAATATATAGATAAGCAAATACCAATAGCTAAAAAAAAGTAGTTTTAGCGTGTGTGTTGTCAAGTTTTATTTTTGTTAATGCGTAATTAACTCAGATTCGCAGCTTAGTTTTGTCTAATGGATTTATTGGGACAATTTCTTTTATTAATAATAAGACTTGATTATTGATTTTTCATTTGTAATAGTTTTTCGAGAAATTATAGAAAGTTTTATGTAGCGGTGCGATTTATCGCAGTTTGTACATAGTGCCCACAGGATTTTATATAACCGATAAAAGTCGGATAAATCCGACCGCTACAATGCTGGTTTTATTAAGGTTATAATTTATTACCCTGTTAAAGTATCCACACAACATTTTTTATGAGAGAAAAGTCTTGACAGAGCATTTTTCAGTCACAAACATCTCGCAGCTTTAAAATTCAAGGTGGTAAAAGTGTTTAGGTTAGTTTTTAAATTTAGCGAGTTTTTCAAGGGTCTTCTATATGACATTCATAAGTGGCTTGTGATAGCTTTCTTAAGGTTTAATTGGGATATAAGAATTAAAAAATTTGCTGTTATCCTGCTCAATCCAATAGTTTTGTTAGGATTGGTAGTATTGGGGTGTATTTTTAAATCTCCTGTGTATTATGAAAAGTCTATATTTGGTGAGCCTCAAAGAATAGAAAGACGAATTACCAGCTCTGCGAGTGTTTCCAATTCTTCTGCTGTTGCACAACCCTTATTATCGGTTGTTAACATCGATCAGCTGATTACTGAGTATTGTAGAAAATACAATATCGAACCGTCATTGGTAAAAGCACTCATAAAAGTAGAGTCTAATTTTAATCCAAATGCTGTTTCAAAGAGGGGTGCCTGCGGAATTATGCAGTTGGACATGATAACTCAACAGGAACTTGGCATCGAAGATCCATTTGTTATCGAGGATAATATTGAGGCAGGTATTAGGTATTTGAGAATACTGCTTGATAGATATGATAATGATATGGTGATGGCATTAGCGGCATATAATGCAGGACCTTCAAAAGTCAGAAGATATAGAGGTATTCCGCCATATAAAGAGACACAAAGACACATTAAGAGAGTATTATATTACTATCACAAATACAAAAGTCTTGATACAAAAAGAGAAGAAATCGCCTATAACTTCACAGGTTAATTTGTCAAACCCACCCAAACATTTCTAATTAAATATCCGCTGGTTCTATTAATTTGGTGCGGTATTTATTTTGTATTGGGTGAGTTTGTTGCGGATGGTTCTTACACTTACACCAAGCATATCCGCAGCTTTTGTTCTGTTACCGGCTACATCCTTAAGTGTTCTAAGGATTAGCTCTTTTTCCATCTCCTCAAGAGTGGTCCCCGGTTGAAGCGAACATTCTTCTTCGATTTGATTTTCTGGTTTGCAAAACATAGCACTTTCAATCGAAATATGTTCTGGTTTAATGGTCGAATTTTGGCAGAGTAAAACAGCTCGTTCAATTGTATTCTCTAATTCTCTGATATTGCCTTTCCAGTTATTGTTTATCAGCGTTTCCAATGCCTTGTCAGAAATGTCTGATACTTCTCGATTATTTCTTTCAGAATGTTTATTTATAAAGTGTTCCGTAAGTGGTTTGATGTCTTCTTTTCTGTCTCTTAATGGCGGTAAGGTTATCGGGATGACATTGAGTCGGTAAAATAGGTCTTCCCTGAAATTGCCGTCCACTACAGCTTTTTTCAGGTCACGATTGGTAGTGGCAATAACACGAATATCTAACGAGACAGGTTCGCCTGAACTTCCTAATTTATCGATTTCATACTCCTGCAAAACACGCAATAATTTGGCTTGAAGATTAGGTGGCATTTCTGAGACTTCATCAAGTAAAATTGTACCACCGTTTGCTAATTCAAACTTACCCATTTTCTGGGTGATTGCTCCTGTAAAGGCTCCTTTCTCATAGCCAAAAAGTTCGCTTTCAAGGAGTGTATCGGGAACAGCAGCACAATTCACGGCAACAAAAGGATTGTTGCTCCTTGAACTTGTTTGATGAATGTATCTTGCAAGAATCTCTTTTCCAGTGCCACTTTCACCCTGAATCAAAATGGTAGCTTTACTGTCAGCGACAGATTTGGCAAGCTCAAGAATCTTCTCCATCTCTTTGTCTTCGGTTATGAAGGTGTGTTTCGAGTTCCTCGAAGGCTTTCTTCTGATTGTTTTATTCTTTTTTAAAACCGAAATAAGTCTCGAAAGTATCTTCTCAACAGATTCCGAAGAGAATGGTTTCAAAATATAATCAAAAGCGCCATCTTTCATAGCTGTGACAGCATCTTCTATGGCACCATAGGCAGTCATTATCACAACTGGCGTCTCTTCAGACTGTTTCTTTATTTCTTTTAATACATCAAGACCATTCATTTTGGGCATTTTTACATCTGTAAATACGATATGGTAATCTTTGTTTTTTGAAAACAGTTCTATTCCTTGTTTTCCATCATTGGCTACTTCGGGCTGATATCCCTGTCTTTTGAAAACTTCTGATAGTGCAAGCCTCATACCTGCTTCATCGTCGATTATTAGCACTTTTTTGCTCATTTTGATTCGTTTGCTCCTTTGTCGTATATAAGGGCGGGGTGACCCCGCCCCTACAAAGTAATTTTATGTCATCTGCTACTAAACATCATTAAGGAACGGTTTAACACCGTTCCCTACATATGTTTTCGGGACAAAAATTATGTTGCTCAGAGATCCTTGGTAATTTGATTAAAAATTCTGATCCTTTACCTGATTTGCTTTTCGCTGAAATTGTTCCATTATGAGCAATGATTATGTTGTGAGCTATAGAAAGACCAAGTCCCGTACCTTTTTCTTTTAATGTAAAAAATGGATCGAATATGTGCTTGATTTTATCCGCAGGAATCCCAAATCCGTTATCTTTAATTAGTAAATTAACTGTGCCATTCTCTTCAGACAATCGAATGTCGATTTTAGGGCTATTGCTGTTCTCTACCGCCTGAATTGAATTTATGAAAAGATTGAGAAAAACCTGCTTAAGCAAATCAGCATCGCCTAAAATGGCTGTATCATTGTTTGGGTAACTTTGAGAGATCTTTACCTTTTTATCTGGAACCATATCGATTGAATAACTAATTGATTCGTCAATTAATTGCTTAAGGTTTATTTTCTTGAATGAAATCTTTTTGGTTTTTGCAAAAAGTAGAAGATTCGTAATGATATTATTCATTCGTTTGACACTTGTAGAGATATGTTCTGTTAGGGTTTGTTTGTTATTGTCACCCTGCAGATCTTTTTTCAGAAGCGAAGAAAAAAGTTCGATACTGCCAAGTGGATTTCTGATCTGGTGTGCAATACTTGCTGCCATCTGACCCATTGCCATTAACCGCGTACTTCTTGCTGCTTGTTCTTCTAATTCTCTAATGCGTGTGACATCTTCGATTATAATTAATCCTCCGATAACATTACCGTTGGAGTCGATGGCTGGTGTAATGATTGTATTTATTATGAGCGGATTACCTGATTTCTTTTTCAGCTCTGTAGTGAATTCGAGTGTTTTTTCAAATTTTGCTGATACGATTGCATTGAATTTATTGGGACTGATGATTTCTTTAAGAAGCTCAGCAGCGGAAAGAGATTTTTTCTTTGTGGATTTTTTGCCAAGTATCTTGAAAACACTGCGATTGATTCTTTTAATCGTTCCTTCGAAGTCCACAGCGATAATTCCAGTAGACATACTTTCGATTATGTTTGTTAGGTAATTACCGACCTCTTCTTTCTCTCTAAGATTTTTCTCGAGTTCTTGATTTTTCTTATCCAGTTCGAGATTGAGTTCTTTGATTCTGCCTTCTAATACTCTATAATACTCCTGAAATTCGGCTGTAGCTTTTCTAAAGGAATCGAAAGCCTGAGTCAGCAATTCCATATTATCTGGATTAGTTAAATTTTGTAAATTCTCAATTTGTTCTTTCAGTTCTGCTTTCATTGAATCCCTATTTCGTTTGGAGTATAGTCCTTCAAAAATTAATTTGTAGGGGTAAGGTTTCCTCGCCCATATATAAGGGCGGAGTGACCACGCTCCTACAGTTTATTTATAAACACCATTTATTGATTGTAAATGTATGAGTACTGTTCCTTGAGCTTGAGTTCATCGAGTGCATTATATGCGATTTTTCTCCAGAAATCATCTTCATATTGGTCGTATAACGCGGAGAAATGTTTTTTAGCATCGCTGTATTGGTCAAGATTTAGATAAGCCTTTCCTATCTTATAATTCGCCATAAATTTTCTCTTATCTTCCGGGAATATAGTCAGAAACTCATCATAAGCCCGTATCGACTTCTGATACTCTTCCAATTCAAACAGATTTTCGCCAAGATTGAAGAGTATTTCGGCAACATCTCGGCATTTGGAATAATCTTCTCTGCATTTTTCAAAAATCAAAAGAGCTTCATTATAAGCTTCAATCGCTTTTTCTGGTTGTTTTAAATCCATATAGTTTCTGGCAATATTAATCCTCGTCGCCAAAGATTTTTCAAAGGGTTCAGACTGATCAAGACACAACTCGTAGTATTTGTTCGACCTGAAAAAACATCCTTTACTTCTATATACATCACCGAGGATATGGTAGATATCGAAAATGTTTTTGGATTGATTGTTATAGATTTTGAATTTTTCTGCCTCTGTTAGAGCCTCATCAACATCACCACAGCAGTACGAACACTCTATCCATTTGTAAGTTGTCGTTTCTGCTTTATCTTCAGTTAATGCAAAAAGGTCATTGTAAAGCCTTAGTGCCTCAGGATAAAATTCCATATAATAAAAGGCATCAGCGACTTTTTTAAGAAAAGTCGGATCTTTGAGTTCCTCATACCGCTTTTCTCCATAAGTTCCGAAATATTCGGTTATAAGAAAATAGTTCTCTTTTTCATAAGCCGTATCTACAGCTTCTTTCATTATCGAAACAATAATCTGTCGAGCATTATCTGCTAAGGGTGTTTTAGGATACTTTTTGATAAGAGCATCTAATGCGGCGATGCTTCCGAGATAATCGCCCATTTTTGAATAGGCTTCACCGAGTTTAAATAAGGCGACTTGAGATAATTCAGCGGAGACTTTGTTTACTACTACTGTCTTATAGGATTCAATAGGATTCTGGTAAGCATCGTAATACAATTTCTTGTCCACTGTTCCTTCAATGAGATCCTTGAATCCAGCATCTGCTAATCTTATCATACTGGAATAAGCTCCTTCGGTTTCAGGATATTCGACGACAACCTTTTGATAGTATCGTAGTGAGCGCAGTTTATCTCCTTGCTCGTTGTATGTATCTCCGATATGTGCGAGCACCAAATCATTTTTCTTGAATCCGGTATGAGTCTTATAGAGGGAAATGAAGACTTCCCGAGCCCTATCCCAATTTTCGTTGATGAAGAATGTATCGGCGATTCTGTAGTATCGCCCTGGGTTATTCTTTGCGAGTTGTTTGTTTATAGTGAGTAGTTTATCATATTGATTGTAGGCATTGACCCACTCATCATTCCAATAATATAAGTCTCCAGTGTAGTAACCCGCCTCGATTTCCCATATCGTTCTCTGATATTTATCTTTCACTTCATTACATATTCCTAAAGCACTTTGGAGGTCTTTCTTTTTTGCGAGCATTTCTGCTTTTATGAGCATTGTCATTGGTACATACTGGCTGTCGGGATAATCGGTGATAAGTTCTTCGCAGGTTCTTATAGCATCACTATCTAATTTAAGTTCTCTGTAACATTTGATAATTCTCATAAGAGCCCAGGGAGAAAATATTTCGTCTTTTGCTCCTTCAATGGCAACTCTGAAGAGATTAATCGTTTGTTGCAAATCCTGTTCGGTCTCTTTTATCTCGGTGGATGTTTGCATCTTGTAGTGCGTATCAGCAAGTAGGTAAAGGCAATACTTGAGCGTCTCGGCATCGTTGTAGTTCTTAATATATATGGATAAGACATCATAGGCTTTCTCGTAGTCTTTTCTGCCATCCGCTTTTAGGATTTCTTTTAAGAAAGGGATTTTTTCGATTATGTTTTTGTCTATTGGGATATCTAAACTAACACTGTTTAGTTCCGCATCGGTAAATTTTTTTGGAAGATTGATGCTCTCTGTTTCTTCCTCGACTTTGTTAGCTTCTTCTTCAGACTGAGATTTGTTATCAGGTTTCACTATTTCTTTTTCGCTAATTGTCAAATAGATTGTCTGTCCAGCATCATCGGTTTGAGTCGAGGTTGATAAATTCGATTTGGCCAGAAGTACCTCCATAATCAGACTATTTTGTGAACTTGTTTTGACCTGAACACTTTTGATTAGATTTGTTGTGATATTGGATGTTGGATTGAAATTGCCTAATGAGACATTATTCAAGGTTAAATTGAGGATATTGTTTGGAGTTGTTTCATAGTCATAAGAAACGCCCTCAAGAGATGATAATCTCATCTCGATGATGGAAAAGGTCGCGTATTCTCGTACAGTAATATCTTTTAAGTTTGCTTGGCCTTGAGATGAATAAGAAATGAAACAAAAAGCGAAAACTAAAAGTAATAATGCTACTTTATTCCAACAACAATCGTAGAAGCGAAAGATTTTTGTTTTCATTTTAGTGTTGAAATTAGGTATAGCAGTTGAATTTTCGCTCCCTGAATACTATACCGTTATGCTGACTTTGGTAGAATCAAAAGTCAGCATCCGAAATCAATCCATCTTTTGATTGATTTGTATCTTAAAATAACTCCTGAAAAATTAAAGGCAAAATGTGTAAGTTTTATTACTAAATAATAATATCGGCTTATTGGGATAGATGTTTAATAATCTGAGAAATTTTTTTTGATTTTAATAGATTATTGGTTTTGGGAGACTTTCTTTGTTTTGGGGATAGAAAATTGCTTTGTCTGATGTGATAATAGGGAACAGTCACGACTGTTCCCTACAATTTTGATTATTTGTAGACGGTAATAGCCACATCAGGACAGGATATTGCACAAAGTGTGCAGGAGGTGCATAGATCATTATTGGTGAACTCAACAGGATTGTAGCCAAATTTATTTATTTTTTTTGATGGTTTCAGAAGGTTTTTGGGACAGGCACTGACACATAATAAACATCCTTTGCATCTATCCTCATCGATTCTCACTTTCAAAAAGGTATTTACGCCTATCGGATTGCTTTTATCTTCATTTTTCATATTAACAAATCTTCTTATAATATGATGTAGCAGTCGCATTTATGCGACAATAACGTTAAGTGCGATAAATCGCACCGCTACTTTTTAAGTAATTACACGATGATTACTATTAATAACATAATGATTCAAGATAAAAATCTTGGAATTAGAAAGGAGATAAATTAATGCGTTTGCACATTTATCCCCCACAATAAATTGTGGGGTTAATGAGAAATGAAGACTGCTAATTAATCAAGACTGTCTGATTCTTACGACATAAATGTCATGTTACGGTTCGGTCTAATGTCTGAAGTGTCTTTGACCACTGAAGACCATTATGGTATTATGTTCATTGCAGGCTTCTATTACTTCTGCATCTCTTACGGACCCGCCTGGTTGTATGATCGCTTTCACGCCGACCTTTGCAGCAACATCAATATTGTCTTTGAATGGGATAAAGGCGTCTGAACCTAAATATGCACCCTTGATGGGATATTGTGCTTTTTTTATGGCGAGTTCTGTTGAATCAACTCGACTCATTTGTCCAGCTCCAATCCCGACTGTATAATCTTTTGTTGTAAATACGATTGCATTCGATTTGATCCATTTGGCTATCTTGAATGCAAACATTAATCCCTTCAAATCGTCTGCATCTGGCTTTTTCTCTGTGACAATTTTCCAACTTGTTTGTTCACTGTATTCTATGTCTCTATCCTGAACCAATAATCCCTCAACAACTTTCTTAAAATCATAGGATGGATATTTAGGTGTAAATTCTCCTGTTTCTAAAAGTCGGATATTTTTCTTCTTGGTTAGAATATCCAGAGCTTTTTTCGAAAAGGATGGTGCAATGACAGCTTCGAAAAATGTCTTGGAGATTTCTGCTGCGGTTTCTTCATCGATTTCTCTGTTTGCACCAACGATACCACCAAAAGCTGAAGTCGGATCGCATCCCTTTGCCTTTATAAATGCTTCAGTAAGTGAATCATTTCTTGCCACGCCACAGGGATTTGTATGTTTGATGACACTGATGGTTGGTTCGGAGAAATCCCTGACAATCTCTAATGCTGCTTCTATGTCGATGATGTTGTTAAATGAAAGTTGTTTTCCGTGCAGTTGTTTTGCTCCAGCAACTGAGGTTTCTTTTATGTTATTTTCTACATAAAATGCTGCTGATTGATGAGAATTTTCTCCATATCGTAAATCAAAATTCTTTTTGAGATTTAACATAATTGTGTCAGGAAACTTTTTCTCTTCTTTTACTATGGATTTTGAGAAATAATTTTGGATTTCATAATCATACTTGCTAATAACCTGAAAAACTTTTTGAGCCAGTTTCTTTGAGGTGTTGATTGTTACTGTGGAATCGTTATTTTTAAGCTCATCACAAATCGCTTGATAGTCGTTTGGATCGATAATCGGAACAACATATTTGAAATTTTTTGCTGCTGACCTTAGCATCGTTGGTCCACCAATATCTATGTTTTCAATCGCTTCTTCTACGGTGATGGAATCTTTGCTAATAACTTTTGCGAAAGGATACAAATTCACGACAACCATATCAAGTGACTGGATGTTATGCTCTTTTATTTCTTGTAAATCCGAATCGTTATCTCTCCTTGCGAGAATTCCACCATGAATAACAGGATGGAGCGTTTTTACCCTTCCACTCAATATTTCTGGGAATCCAGTTACCTCAGCAACTTTTTTGGCATCAATCCCATTTTCTTGAAGCAACTTGAAGGTGCCTCCAGTGGAAATTATCTCAATACCGAGTGCGTTTAATTCTTTTGCAAACTCGACAATACCTTTCTTATCACTGACGCTTATTAGCACTCTTTTAATTTTGATTTTCATAATGTTCTCCAGGGAAATTTTTCTATGGTAATGAAATCTGACTTGTAAATCTAAAAAACTCTCGCAGATAAGAAAATAGAAAATCATCTATCTGTCAAATCTTAATTTGCTTGAAGTCGATTTTTTACTTTGTTCAGTTCTTCCCGGTACTTTGGATTGGCAGGAAAATATTTTAATGCAATCTGAAACTCCTTATATGCTTCATCAAACATTCCCAAATCGAGATAAAGATTCCCCAAATCATTATGGAGAAATGCCTGATGCGGATTGTACTTAATCGCCTCTTTTAGGTAATAGATTGATAGTGTGGGATTCCATTCGGGTAAATACGAAGTGTAGATGCGGCTCAAACCGATATATGCCTTGTAGTTGTCTTTGCAGAAAGAAGTCGATTGTTTCAGCATAATTTGTGCATATTTATTATTGTTGGATTCGTAAAATGCCCTCCCACGCTCTTCATATAAGTTGGAAAGTGATGGCAAACAAACCGTATAGATGAGTCCCCACAACAGTGCTGTTAAAAAGGAAATGAGTACGATAACTTCTTTGATTCGGGATTTATGCTTCGATGTTTTATTTTCAGTTTCTGATTTTATTGCTTTATTCTGAGTGACTAATCCTAAAGCAACTCCGCACAAAAGCATCCAATCGAGGAATAATTCTTCAAAGTAGAATGAATATTCGAGAAGGCCGTTGAATAGAAAAGTCAGGATTGAAGCAAGTAAGGCTATTTGGATAGTAGAATTTTTGTTTTCATTATTAGAAGATTTGAAACCATATTTATAGATATACATTATCAATAGGTCTATGAAGGATACAAACAGTAATATGCCGATAAGTCCTGTTTCGCAGAGTAGTTGAATGAGAAAGTTATGTGCAAATTTAGAACCGGAGATTGTCGGTAATAATTGAGTGCATAAAATTGCGTATGAGCCGTTCCCATTGCCGAAAACAGGGTTTTTCAAAAACAACTGAATGCCGACCTTGAGATATGTTATCCTATCACGAATAGTGGATGAACTCAGAAGCCTATCAAAAAAACTTGCACTCTGAATTCCTTTGTCTTGCTGTTTGTCTTCCTGCCAAAATATATTCGCAATCAGTAGAATAACTATCATCAGGACGACTAATGCAACAAAGATAATCAAAACTTTTTTCATCATTTTCTTATCTTGCAGTGCAAAGAGGAAAGCTGTGGTGACAAGTGCAAATATCAGTGTGAGTAATCCGCCTCTTGATGAAGTTAGAAAAAAGGCATATAAAAAAATTATCATTAAAAGAGAAACGATAACTCGGACAATGAGTTTTTTGGCACTAATAAGAGCATAGATAAAAAATGGAAATGTTATGCAGAGAAAACCAGCGAAAATATTTGCTGCACCTAATGTTGAGCCGATTCTTTTATGTCTCAATGCATATATAATCCCACCAACAAAATCATTTTCGCCTGATTCCATCCCTTCATATTTGCTAAGGAGATAATTGAAGTAGTAATGGTACTGAAAGATTCCGAAAATTGATAATAGACTCGCAAGAACAATGTAAAACACGAAAATATAAATGACATATTGGCTTTTATTGAACATTAAATAAGCGATCAAAAAAACAATAAATCCGATAAGAAACTGAGCGAAGACTTCCTTTGATTCAAAACTCGATGGTGAGAAATAAATGAGAATATAAGAGTAAATAAGAAATAAAAAATAAATGGCGATTGGGAGATTAAAAAATTTTTTCAATCCTTCTCTTCTAAATATCCATACACTTGAGGAAATCAGGATGTAGAATAGAACAGATGGAGCTATTAATCGCACCATATAAAATGACGAGATGGGTCTAATGTGCATTATTAAAAAAGCAACCAAGATAACGATAAGTGCAAACTCATTCCCAGCCGATTTTGATGATCCTTTTTTATTTATGTTCGCAGCATTACTCATTATTAAAACTATTCCATTTTTCTGAACGATTCTCTGTCGATAAAAAATTGCTTTATATGGTTTACAAATTCTCTCGGTACTCTATGAAATTGATTATATACAATTTTCTTCAATGGTACATAATCCTGATGTGGAATCATCTTTGTTGAGTATTGAACAATCAAACCTAAATTCCACAAGAAAAACAAAAGGAATAGAATTATAACAATAATTTTATTTTCTCTTAGGATGTCTTTGTAGAAGGCTGCGAATCCCAGCGCAAAGATTATTCCGATTGAAACAAACATCCTATGACCAAATGAAGCGCCTGCAAACCATACAACCCAGCAACTGACCAGATACAATGTGCATAAAAATGCTAAGAGAAAAACGAGCGATATAACCCATTCTTTTCGCAAGTAGATTATCAAACCCAAAATTGCCAATAGCAAAAAGGGATGATAGAAGAACAAACCGCTTTTTGACGATAATAAAACTTTAACTAGATAAATTGGTTTCAAAAGATTCATACCGTAATCAAGATAAGGTGTAGGACCCGAAAAATAGCTCCCATTCAGGTATTTCCATACGATCATTTGCGGAATAAATGTTAGAAAAGCCGCTATGATAAATGCTGCAAGTGAGTATGGGACTTTTTTGAGTTTTGGATTATGTTCGATCTTCAGCTTTCTAATCAATATGATTATGCCAATCGTGAATGGGATTATATGAATCGCATTTTGAAAGCGTGTCATTACCGCCAGTGAAAATAAAATTCCGAGGCGGATATATTTGTTCGGTTTAATCTGATAGATTTTTTTGAAAAATAAATAATAAAACGATGATATGAGGAAAAATGATGGGATGTGAGACATCGATGGATGAAGATACATATAAAAAATTGCGGGTGAACAAAACCAGAAGGTTAAAGCTGCCATAAAGCATAAGAAAGGCTTGAAATATAATCGCAACAGAAGATAAATGAAAATTAATCCGAGACTCCCGTAAAATGCCGTTCCAATAGCAATCGCCAAAACAAAAGGATATTCGTATCCCTCGAGAGAAAAATTATAATCAAAGATATTTAATATAGCCCTGATGTTATAAGTAGTGATGTAAAAAGGTGCCCAGAGTATCGAAGACCCAATCCCATACCTGTTTACAGGCTTTCCGGTCTTTGTTAATCCAAGTTCTTTGAATTTGTACGGATAATCCTTCGTGTTATCATAGTAGTCATACTCATTGGAAAAATCGATATTGTGATCGACAACCAGAGAGCGCAAATACACAAAATTACAAACGCCATCATTGCCATGAATCGAAGGCGAAAGAATAAAGATGGCTAAAATAATTTCAATTAGGATAAGAAAAAGCAGATACTTATCATAATGGCGAGGTTTCTTTTTTTTATTATCTGAGTTTTCTACCATAATTTAATACAAACTTCTCCGAGTTAAAATAGGATGGTTATTTTCAAGGGATTATTCTCTCTCAAATGATCTCACCGAGTTGTAGATAATCAAAATGCGCCCTTGCCGAGAAAGACTGCTGGAACTGTTCTAATTAGTATCGATAAATCGAGAAGTAGTGATTGATTCTTTATATAGTAAAAATCGTATTCTAAATTCATATGAAGCGGAAGATTTTTTCTCCCGACAACTTGCCATAAACCAGTAATTCCTGGCTTCACATCCAGCCTTCTCTTCTGCCACTCATCATATTTTTCCACGATAAACGGCATCTCCGGTCTCGGTCCAACCATACTCATCTCGCCCTTAATAACATTGATTAACTGTGGAAGTTCATCAATACTCGTTTTCCTAAGAAACCTGCCGAACTTTGTTATCCTTTGATCACTCTGGTCAACAGGAGCAACCTCAAATGGATTTACATCCTGACTCATTGTCCTGTATTTATATAAGGTGAATATCTTCCCGTCTTTACCGATACGCTTGTGTTTGAATATAACAGGTCCCTTACTATCTAATTTTATTAGCAAAGCAATAATCGGATAAGTCGGAAGATAAACAAAAATGAACATCAGTGTCGAAATGATAAGGTCAAGGATTCGCTTAATCAGGGCTTGAAGTGATGGAAGATGCCCATTTGCGAGTTTAATTACTGGCACATCTTTTATTTCATCTATTTTTACTTTGCTTGTAATGACTTCAAAAAGATTCGACACGACCTTGAAGTTAACATTCATCTTCTCGCAGGAAACAATCAGATTCATAGCGAACTTCTGAGGCATCGATGGTATCGCAAGAAAAACTTCTTCTACATTATGCTCTTTTATTATTTCCGTGAGTTTGTTGATTGGACCAATCACAGGGGCTCCATTTATCTCTTTATTTTGTTTGTTTGGATCATCATCGACGAATCCTAAAAGTTTGAATCCTATCTCGGGATGATTCCGCATACTCTCCATAACATCTTTTCCCATTTCGCCTGCTCCAATAATAATTGCTCGTGTAAGTCCAACTCCTTTTTTAATCCATCTCGATTTTATTGCCCTGAAAAAGGACCTTGATATGAACAGATAAATAAAAGCGAAAACAGGCATCAGAATATTGACTGATCTGCCAATGTCTAAATGCTTGATGAAGTAGGAGACAAAAACTGAAAAGATAAATCCTGTTCTTACGGTTCTGAAAATGGATGAAAGTTCATTCAGGCTCGAAGTCTTTTCTTTATGAAAATATAATCCGTAATAGGCTGTACTGATTAACCAGACTACTACAATCAATGGAATAATCTTGAGGTAGTTTTCGAAGGGATTTAGAACAATGCCAAGAGATTGGTTGAATTTTATTCTGAGAAAGTAACTGATGATCCAGCAGATTGAAAATACAATGGCATCCGAGATGATAAGAATAAGAGTTATTAAATCGCTTTTTACGAACCTATCTGTCATAATCTTATATTGAAACTATTAGGGAAAATGTATTTCTCTTTTAACAATATACTTAAAAGATGATAATTAATTACTATTAATAACAGTCCAGGCGATATGCAATGCTTTTTTATGGAATCCGACATTGTGTACACGAAAGATTCTTGCACCGTTCATCAGTCCGATAATGTTAGTTGCTACCGTTCCTTCGATGCGTTCTGTGTCGGAATCAGTGTATCCAACTGTTTTTGCTATAAAAGATTTTCGCGATGTTCCAATCAGGATGGGTCGTTGCAATTCTTGAAATTTATTCAGCTCCTTAAGCAATTTGTAATTGTCCTCAAGCCTTTTCCCAAAGCCAAATCCCGGGTCAAAGACAATTTGCTCATTTTGAATTCCTTTATCTTCCAATTCTTTCTTTTTACTAAAGAAAAAATCTTTTATCTCACCAATTACATCCTCATAAACAGGATCAACTTGCATATTTTTAGGTGTCCCTTTCATATGCATAATCACGATACCAGCCTGATATTTCTTAACCACTTCAATCATTTCTGATTTAGAACAACCGCTTATATCATTCACAATCTTGACGCCGATTTTTAGCGCTTCTTCGGCAACTTCAGGTTTGTATGTATCGATTGAGATAGGAATTGGAATCTTTCCGATAAGTTTTTCCATAATTGGCAAAACACGATTTTTCTCTTCATCAACGCTTACAGGCTCAGAGAACGGTCGAGAGGACTCTCCACCAATGTCGAGAATATCAGCTCCTTCTTGAATCATCTTTTCAGCCTGTTTCAGGGCATCATCGGCTCTAAAAAATTTTCCACCATCGCTGAATGAATCAGGCGTTACATTCAATATACCCATTATTAGCGGCTTTTTATTCAAGTCAAAAACAACATCCTGACATTTCCATATGTGAGCATTACCTTTATTCATTACTTTCAATACCTTTTATCAGCAAGACAATTCGTTTTGATAAATCTTCGATCAATTCAGCACTTCTTCCGATCGCTTCATTTAACGGCATAGGTTTATCTGTGATGGAAAAGATTGATGTGACTCCAATCTTATAAAGCTCATCAAGATTCCCTTCAATCGTGCCACAGATCGCAACCACAGGAACACTGTGTTTCTTTGCAATTTTAGCGATGCCTGCAATAACCTTTCCGTAAGCGGTTTGGACATCGATTCGACCTTCGCCAGTGATTATTAAATCAGCATCTTTCGCGGAATCCTCAAAGCGGACTGTATCGAGAATGAGCTTGATTCCGGATCCAAGACGAGCATTCAAAAACGCCATCAATCCTGCACCAAGTCCACCCGCAGCACCGCTTCCAGACTCATTTACAATGTCTTTCCCAACATCTTTCTTTATCAATGAGGAAAATTTATTCAGATTTTTCTCAAGTACCACAACCTGTTCTGGAGTAGCTCCTTTTTGAGGTGCATAAACACGAGCTGCACCTTGTTCTCCTAAAAGCGGATTGTATACATCGCAAGCTACTATTACTTCACAATCTGCAATTCTTTTATCCAGGTCTGATAAATCAATTCGCTCTACATCGGTTAATAATCCACCTGTCATTTTCTCTGTAATTTCACGAGAGTTCTTGTCATAAAATTTAACTCCAAGAGCCTGTGCCATTCCTGAACCGCAGTCGACGGTTGCTGAGCCACCAATCCCGATGATTATTTTCTTGCAACCCTTATCGAGTGCATCTCGTATAAGCTCACCAGTACCAAATGTTGTTGTCTTTAGCGGGTTTCTTTTCTCTTCGGGAATCAGCGGAAGTCCTGATGCCCTCGCCATCTCCATTATAGCTGTCTTACCATCACCTAATAATCCATAGTATGCCGTAATTTTATCTCCCAACGGATTCGAAACATTTAGATGAACAATCTCGCCACCAGAATAATTTATAAGAGATTCAACCGTACCTTCTCCGCCATCAGCCATAGGTATTTTCACAATTTCGATACTGGAATCGATTGCCTTTATTCCTTTTTCAACGGCATCGGCAACCTCAATCGATGACAGACTTCCCTTAAACGAATCTGGTGCAATGATTATCTTCATAGCTTAGACTGAGCCTCAAAGCCTTAATGTTAGTTTTTAGATTGCACCATAAGATACCAATCCCCGCAATATGTCAACGAATAATAGGGATGAAGCGCGTGGGTTTTAAGTAGGTGATTGATTGAATAATTCTATTTAATTTTCCGCTGTTGTAATTTACCGAGTAGATTTCTAATATTTTTTGGAAACTCGTTCCGATGTTCTTTTACAATTTTTAAGAGAATCTCTTTAGCTTGAGGCTTATCCGAAAGCTTAATCAGTAATTGATTTCTAACCCCTTCTGGTATTATATGAAAATACTCTGCTAATGCCTCCGCTACATTCTTTGCTGCTTGCTCCTTTTCTGCTAGCTTAATTAATAACGAATTTCTAACATTTTCCGGCAGCTTCTTATAATTCTCTGCTATTGCCCATGCTACAGGTTCCGCAGTCTGATCATTCTCCGCAAGCTTATATAGGATATTTTTAACCACCTCTGGGAGCTTTTTATAATTAAATGTTATTGCCCATGCCACATCATCCGCAACCGGAACTACTTCTGATAATTTAAATAAAAGATTCCTAACTTTATTTGGGATATTTCCATAGTTATAAACTATAGCAGATGCCAAACATCCCGCAATCCAACCTTTCTCTGACAACTCAAATAGAAGATTTTTAGTATCATCCGTTAGCTTTTCATAATTCCATACTATTGTTTCTACAACAGAACACGCAAAATAAGTATCTTTCGATAATTCTATTAAAAGTTCAGAAAACTCATTTTTGAATCGTGCATTATTTAATAGATACGGCAGGGTATTCAAATATGCTGGATGGGTGAACTTTATTCTGTTCTGTTTTAAAAACGGGTGTTTTTCTGTCTTTAGTCTTCTCTCTTCTTTTAATATTGTCTCAAAATCTTCATAGTATTTCTTTTTCAACTTTTTATACACTTTCTTTATAAAATCAATATCGAAATACTCTGACACAAATACAAGTGACAAAACCAAAATTCTATCTTCTCTTTTAGAGTCATACAGTCCAAGAATTTCATCTGCAAATACCCGCTCATCTTTACTTGAATAGTTTTGAGTATTCTTTCCCAAGCTTTCTCTATCATTTATTCTTTTCGTAGCTCTCGTGAAGGCATAAATCCTATGTGGAGTTTGCAAGGTGGTCTTCCCCTTAAGTAATTCAAAAACATAATTTTTTAACATACGATTCCTTAACCACTCGCAACTTTTTTCCTCAGCCCATTTCTTAAGAATCTCCTTTCGCTTTTCATAACTATAAGAGGGTGTCTGAATGTTTAGTTCTTTTTCGAACTTCCGAATCTCTTTAGTAGAATAACTCTCCTTCTCAAGCTCTTCAAATACACTCCGCTCCGATGTGATAATGACATAAACATCATCTGTATTCTTTATTGAATCGATTATGGGATTGATTCTCTCGGTTAAATCATCATACCTTTCATAACTTATCTTTCCAAAAGGGTCCTCGAAATAGAATATATGATGTGGTTTCAATTCTGCGTCAATTGCTACTAATTTTTTCCTTGCTTTTATTCTTTCTTCTGGAGACCCACCCGGAATCCACAGCGGTTTATATCCCTTATTGAAATATTCCCACATTAACCTTATAGCTGTATATGTTTTACCATATCCTTGGGTTCCTGTTATGATGACGATTCTATCTTCTTTAAGCGTTTTTTTGATTGTGTTGAATTCATTTGGCGGGACGTAAATCTTGTCTATTAAAGCGCCCGTATAATCGCTCTTCAACTGACCAAGCTCATTTAGAAAATCAGAAATTTTCTTCTCTCTTTCGATGACACCTATAGGTATATAATAGTATGATTTTTCGGTTGATCCTGTTCTGTTTTCTTTCTTATAATCGTATTGTTTACATTCTTTTTTCTGATGTATTCGTAGTTCGATAAATACAGAGATAGTAAAAAGAATAAAGGTTTTATCTAAATATTTCACATTCCGCTCTTTTTTGTATTTCTTTCTGAAAGGTGTGAGAATATCGTTTTTCAGGAATTTAATTACTGATTTTTTATTGATTGGGTCTTTAACTAATGTTTCAACATCTTCTCTCTTATCAACAGCAATTTCAAGGGGAACAAAGTCATAGTCCTTATGGTGGATTTCTATTGTTGTAACTTCTGTAAGAATCTCGAACACTTTATCAATATCGTTAACCAGTAAAACATAATTATCCGAGCCTTCGATGGCGCTTATTCCCTTAGTCCATTTAATTCTTCCTTTACCAATCTCCTGAATTTTTGTTTTCAGCGGTTCTGAGAAGAATCGTTCCCTAATTATATCTTCATCAAATCCTGACTTTTTCTCTAAGATTTCGGGTATTTTATCAAAACCCAGGATGTCAAGATAGATAAAGAATTTATTCTCCACCATTTCACTTCCCCTTTACTTCCAAGACTGTGTCCACAAATGTCTTTTTCCAACGCTCCTGCTTCGATCAAATGTAGTGAAGGTCTTTAGACCTGTTATAATTATACATTATAAAACGCACCTAAAGGTGCTCGCCACATTTAAAAATAATGTTTCTGTTCCAAAGATAGGTGTCGAAAACAAGACAAAAGTGTGATACCAGTAATGTAGCAAAATTGCAAGATGTATATTCTAATTCAATACCACAATATCCACCCTTCGGTTCATTTTTCTTCCTTCGGGAGTTGTGTTTTTTGCTATTGGATGGAATTCCCCTGCGGAAACGGAATAAAGTCGCGATGATTTTATTCCACAATCGGTTATCAGGAATCTCGTGATTCTTAATGAACGGGAAGATGATAGATGCAAATTGTCATAAAAGGGAGAGTCTTTAATTGGCTGGTCATCTGTGTGTCCTTCGACCAGGATGTCATTCTTCGGATAGGCTTTTATAAACCGTGCAAGCTCCTTTAATATTGATTCAATATCAGGTTTTATCTCATCAGCTAATCCCTCAAATAGATACGCTGATGGAATCGAAATGACTAAACCTCTTTGAGTGTCTTTCACAGAAATGTAATCTATCTGTTTACTCTCGAGATATTTCTCGATGTCTTTTTGTAAAGAAGACAAATCGGTTTTTGGTTTGGTCGGAAGCTGAGATAATTTTTTCTCATAATCCTTTTGCGCTTTGTCTAAATCGGATGATAGGGCTTTAATCTCCGATTTTGTTTTTTCAAGTTCTCTATTACTCTGATTTAATGAGTCGTTTAGTTGATTAATCTGATCTTGTAAGGAAGCAATCTCATTTTTATAACCTGTAATCTCTCTATTAAGGTTTGCAATGCTGCTCTCTTTTTGACTTATGGCTGCATTTAGATTATTAATTTCATTTTTGAGATTAGTGTTTTCCTGGACTTTCTCAGAAATAATTCGCTGTCTTTCATTATTGATTTTGTTTAGCTGAATAATCTCATTTTTGAATGTCTTGATCTGTAGATTAAGTGTATTTATGCTGAGTTCAAGTTCGGCTTCCTTATCAGATTTAGCCTTTTCTAAGGTTGCAATCTTTGTATTTTGCTCAGCAATCGACTTATTGAGCTGATTAACAGTGGTGTTTCGCTCTTCGATCGCTTCGTAGTATTTTTTTCGATATTGCTCATTTTCAGCGAGTAGTTCTCGTATCTTCTCATCCTGAATCTCTTTAATTCTTCTTAAGTTTGTTAATTCAGTACAAGCTGATAAAAATAAAACCAGCGACAATGGCAATATTATATGAAAAAAATGTTTAAGGTTCACAGTAACACTCCGTTTTTAAAATTAGAATGCTAAATCGTAAAAGAAGTTTGTATAAGAGACTGAATATTAAGTAAAGGAAATTTTTTGTGAATCGGTAAGTACAGATTTATTTAAAAAGTTGAGTTTACTTTCTTTTATTTCTATCGAGGTATTTTTTTAGCTGTTTGAGAGACAATGTATTAAGCACATTTTTCTTCGTCAGCCAACCTCTTCGAGCAACACTAACTCCAAGTCGAATCATACTGAGGGTAGCGGTTCTATGAGCATCTGTGTTAATAGCAAGAAGAACTCCTTTTCCTGCTGCTTTTCTTGCGTTTATAT
>CAZYWQ010000007.1:0-19262 GCA_964651675.1 uncultured Candidatus Sumerlaeota bacterium
ACTATATACAGAAACCGAAAAAGCATTAGAAAAACTCAAAAAATAATCCCTCTTGTGAAATATCATTTAGGAAACATGTAAAAAGGTAAGTATATGAAGTGGTTTAAAAACGAAGAGTGATTTTACTCTTTAAAACAAGAATTGATGAATTCGGTCAGGACATCGAATCGGATTGGTTTTTGTAGAAAAACATCAATACCATACTCATCGAGCTTATCCTGTTGAATATTAGTTCCCCAACCTGTTATTAAAACAAATTTAGGGCATTTACTATCTTTTGCCACCTCTCTTATTTCCTTCGCAACATCAAGACCAGACTTTTTTGGCAATCCCAAATCGCAAATGACAATATCGTAGTCTTTCGATTTACTATATAAGTTTAATGCCTTAAACCCATCATTCGCTATCTGAACACTATGCCCATCAAATGTTAAGAATTCCTTAATCATTTCAGCGATAGCTGCCTCGTCTTCCACCACAAGAACATTCCCCTTTTTCTCCGATGCGACAATTTCTTCCTTCACCGTCTCTTCTGTTTCCAATTCACTTGAATTAAGATGGACTGGCAATCTTACAGAAACCGTAGTTCCTCTTCCAACCTTACTATCAATAAATATCTCACCCTGATGCCTTTTAATAATACCATAAGTCACACTCATACCCATTCCATTACCCGAAGAACCCTTTGTGGTAAAGAAAGGATCAAAAACTTTCTCCAACACATCCTCAGACATTCCAACACCCATATCGGTTATGGAAATTAAAACATGATTGTCAAGCCTTGTTGATGTGAATATAAGCTTACCACCATTCGGCATAGAATCAATCGCATTATTAACAATATTGACAAATGCCTCTCTTATCTCCGAAGGATTAGCCTTTATGATAACATTTGCATCAAATCCTGAAGTATCAACATCGAACACTATACCATTTTTCTCAGCTACAGTTTTCCATTTTACCTCACAAAAAGAAATAACATCGAATAATACTTCGGTTAAATCGACGGACTTAAACTCACCTGATGAAACACTAACCCTCGCATACTCCTGAATTCTCTTTACCGTCTCAGCTCCATCCATCGCTGCCTTCTCTATAATTTCGATGTATTTAGGTACCTTCTCACCATTATCAACATTTCTCTGTAACAATTTAATATTCCCCAGGATAACACCCAAAACATTATTAAAATCGTGAGCAACACCACTCGCCATTTCGCCGAGAGCATGCAATTTCTTTGTTTGTATCAATCTTCTCTGTGCTTCCTTCAAATGATTCGTCACAATCTTAATATCATTTTCCTTTTCCGTGACCTGCTGAAGCAATTCTGTATTAAACTGAATCAGTTGAGAATACATCTGTGCGCTAAAAATAGCCAAAGCCGCTTGATTCGATATAATAGAAATCGCCTGCATATCCGCTTCTGAAAAATTATTGGCATTCGGATGGCTTATGTTAAAAACCCCTATCACATCATCATTAATAATAAGAGGAGCAGAAATTAAGGAACCTATTTCTTTGGTCTCCACCTCTAATTTTTGAAATCTTTCATCACTCGAAGTATCCTTCACCAATATCGGTTTTTTAGTTTTAGCAACGATGCCTGCTATCCCTTCTCCCAAACCGAATTCCACATTAGAAGTCCCTTCTACTCTTTCTTTCCCAGACCCTGTATGATAATCACGATAGCTTCTTGCACAAATTATTGACAATCTATTCGTTTCCTTATCAAGAAGCATCAATGAGCAATTCTCAGCATTCGTCTCATCCACAATACAATCTACAATATGCTCACTTACTTTTTTCAAATCAGAAACATAATTCAATGAATCCGTTATCCTTTTAATCAGAGATAATTCATTCATCTTCCTCTGAAAAAGGACACAAAACTTATCCAGTGCAGTCTTATAAAGCTCCTTATGACTTACAGCCTTTGCCAGCTTTTGTTCGAGATTATCAGTTTTCTGGTCCATAGTCTATCCCAATTCTTCTAAAAATGCTTCTATATCTTCTTTCTTCTCCCTCAATTCATCTTTTACCTCTTCGTATTTTGCCTCAGATATTCCCACAGCATTTAAATACTCTACCGGATTATCGGGAATTAAGTTATGTACCGAACTCCCTTGACCGACCTGAGTCGATAAAATAGTACTTATCGCAACGACATAAGAATGCTTTCTATATTCAGATGGTGCAAGAGATGGTTTATGATGATACCTTATACATTCAAGTAAGAGTGTTGGAAATTTCCACTTTTCTCCAAGCCAATATCCTACAACAGAATGGTCGGTACCAAACATACTCCTTTCTAATTCCACAATATCTTTCTTACCATAAATCTTTGCATTCTTCAGAACTATTTTATACTCATCATAAAAATAAATATCGAATATTACCTTTCCTATATCATGAAGTAAAGCTACAGTAAACAAATCATCAGCCTTAACATCGTTAATATGTTTACTCAAAAGTTTCGCTGCTGTAGCAGAGCTAATTGAATGAATCCAAAACCGCTCAACATCGAAACTCTCCTCCGTGTTCTCGGTCTTAAACAAATCAATAATACTTGTTCCCAGCACCAAACTTCTAACTGTGTTGAGACCAATCAGTACTACAGCAGAATGAATCGTCGTTATTTGTCGCAAAAATCCAAAGTAAGCTGAATTTGCTATTCTTAATATCTTTGCACAAATCGATTGATCCTGTTCAATCACTGCACTTATTTGTCCAATGGAATCATCACCACCACTCGCTTCCAATATCTTCGTCGCCAAAACAGGTAGTGTCGGTAACTGCTCTATTTTCTGAACCAATAACCTTGTTTGTGTCGCTTTATCCATAAAGTTATTTTATAAAAAATGTTCCTGTACCTATACTATTCTCACCTTCTTATCGACTTCTCTATAACACTTCTTTAATCCGAATTGAAGTTTTAACATTTGCACTTTTTAATACTGTATCTTGGTTCTTACTCCAATAAATTGAATACTATATATCCATTTATTCGGGATTACAATTTAATACTTCCCAAAACAAGTAACACTACCATCCATACATCCCACAACTATAACATCATCATCCACCGCAACCTCACTCATAGCATACATCCTGGGAGTGACTTGATATTGCCACAATATATTCCCATTAGCCTCATTTATAGCACTCAATAACCCCCTATTAGAACAAACATAGACCTTATCACCCTTCACTGTAGGACTAACAGGAAATCTCCCTGCTTCAACATCAATCGTCCATATCTCCTCTCCAGTAAGCTTAATCTTTGTTAATTTATTATCCGTTCGCCTCAAAAAAAGAGCATTTTTATCGGCACTCAAAGCAATCGCAGCGGTGTTTGATGCGATCTCTTTCATCTCCGGTTTATTTCTATCCGTAACACCCAGTTTATAACCTCTATCTGCTACAAATATCTTCATACCAACTGCCACAGGATTCGCATCCGCCGGACTATAATACTTTTTTGCCCTCTTAATAGAACTGGACACACCATAAGTCTTCCATAACAGAGACCCATCGACACGATTCAAGGCATAAAAATAGGAATCCCAGGCACCAAAGCATATCATATCTCCATGAATACAGGCTCTACTCTCGATACAATATCCTGCTCGATCAAAAACCCATTTCTCTGAGCCATCTTTTATATTTAATGCCATAAATCTCCCATCTGCTATACCAAAATAAACAATTCCCTCTTTGACAACAGGTGAGGAATAAATAGAATCACCAACATTCGTTCTCCATTTTAACACACCTACATCGTTTAGTGCATAAAAATAACCATCAGCCGAACCAAAGAGAATCAAACCATCCTCATTAATAGGCGAAGAAAGTATCTCTCCCCCCGTTTTGTAACTCCACTTTTTCTCCGAAGTCTCTTTATCCAGACAATAAAGATAACCATCATTCGCACCAATAATAATCTTGTTTTGATAAATCAGCGGATTACTTTTAATCGACCCATCCAGAAAAGTACGCCATTTAACCGCCTTCTTTCCACCAACTTTATAAAAAGAGATACTTTTATTGAATTTCTTATCTTCAGTTGTTACAAAATTAACTCGTAGATAATGAGCGCCACTTATTAATTCACTGACATTTATCATACCCTGATATTCTTTTTCATTTAATACCAAATCCCCTTCCACTTCATCATCAATAATCCATTTTGCAGATTTAATACGGTTAGCATCATCATTAATTTTCACAGCAAGCTTAATTGTATCCTGAGAGATAACATCCCTATCCTTTAACGAAAGAAATTCAATGTCAGGAAACGGAGATTGAGAAGAAAGTTTTTTCTCCAACAAACCAATCGGTTTTTTTGTCGGATCTTTATACTTATAAACCACCCTTAAAGTATCATTTATAAACGACAACACCGCATAACCAGCATTAGCTCTAAAAGTTGTTCCTCCCTGAATTCCATCGATCCCATTAAAATTATGATGGCGTGGCTCGTGACCATGACCAACCAATGCAAGAATGACATTATAAGGTTTCAAAATATCCAGGAATTTATTCACTTCATATCTGCTTGAAAATTCATCTGAATCGAGTGGATGATGGAAGAAGACAATTATAGGCATCTTTTTACCCACAACTGCCAAATCCTCTTTGAGAAAACTGAGTGCCTCAACTCCAAGCGAAGGGATTGGTTCCTGATAAGTTGAATCACAAATTCCAATAAAATGTACTCCATTTCTATCAAATGAATAATTCGGTGATCCATATAATTCCCGTAGATATTTTGTGCCACAATACCAAGTATTATCATGATTGCCCAACTCGTGATAAATGGGAATTGTTATACCATTGAAAAAAGACAGATACTTCTCCCAATTCCCTTTTAATCCACCATACTCCGTTAAATCACCTGTTACAACTATGAAAGAAGGTGGCGGTGTTATTATGTTATTATAAGGCTCTAACTTAATCGCACCCAGATTATTCTTTAATAATGCAATAGTCTCACCACTTTCTGCAACCGGTGTATGTAAATCAGAAACCTGTATAAAGGTAAAATCCTTTGGAATCACTCTCTCCGACTGAGAGAAAACAACGATCGACAATAAAAATATTATAGATAAAACTGCCAATATCTTTGCATAATTTGACTTCATCATTATTCTCCAATCTGATTTTAAAATAAACGGGTATGATATTGTCTCTCTCCCATACAATTACCATTCCACTCAATAATCTAATTAACAATGTGAACATATTACGCTCAATATAGAATGTCAAAAAATATTTATTCCTTGAAATTGGTATTAAATTACTTCATAAAAATTCATCAATTAGTTGTTTTTGAAAGGAAGAAATAAAAGGTGAATTGCAAATATTGCTTAGAAGAAGTCAAAGAAGGTGCCATAAAATGCCCGCATTGTTCGAGCTGGTTAACCGATACGAAAATCTGTCACAACTGTGCTGAAGAAATCAAATCCGAAGCAAAAGTCTGTCGTTACTGTGGTGCCTCACAGATTCAGGATGAAGAACAAAAAAAGAGAGAAGAAATCGCCGAATCGCTATCGCATAAACTTGTCGCTTCACCTATTGGAGCAATGTTTTGCGAAGGCTCTTTAACAGCATTATTTCTTCCACCTGTACTTCAGATTGAAAAAGGCGAAATTATCGTCAGAAAATGGACCTTATTCGGATTAAGAACCTACGACCAGAAAATCTCCATCTCAAAAATTGCATCAGTCAGATATTTAAGTGGAATTATCTGGGGTGGGATTCGTCTTGAAACATTTGGTGGAGCAATGTCCGACATTTTAATTAATGGACTAGACAAAGAAGAAGCTCAAAAAACTGTTTCAATTCTCGACAATATTGTCCCTAAAAAATAATTGTTATAAAACATAAAATAACATAAATACACTCTCTACAAAATGTAGTGAGGGTCTTCAGACCCGTTATATTTAAGAGCTGGATTCATAAAATGGCAAAAAAGAGAAAAAAGACAAAGAAAAAAAGCCCGTTTCTAAAATACTTTTTCTTAATTATATTAGCAGTAATCATCTTCGGTGGGCTTTACTATCTAACCCAATCTCCGCCTAATAGTCTTTTCCAAAAAAAATCCCCCAAAGTAACATCCAACAAAAAAGACAACGAAAAAACAATCAAATCTCTTGAAACAGAAGTACAGAATCTAAAAAAGAAAGTATCACAGCAAGAAGCTCTGATAAAACAATTGGAAGAAGAAAAGGCAGACTTACAAATTAAACTAAAAATTTTCGAAGAAACAAAAGAATAAAAATCTCCCCTTCCACAGAAGCCTGAGTACAAATCTATTTTTCAAATCTAATAATTCAAAGATGACTTTCTCTGTTTCAAATAACGATGGAAATATTCTCTACATTCAGGACACAAATCGAACTCGTAATTCTCATAGACCTGATCATTAAGCTCATCTATATCCATCCCCTCCATCTGCTTAATCAACTCCTCAATCTTTTCCAGATGATTCTCTTTCAGATCTTCTTCCGTAACCTCCAAATCCTTTGCAGATGCAAATAACTCAACCCTCAATGTATAAATCAAATCTCTCTTACTGAGAATCTTGCCACAATTGTCACAAGAATATTTCTTAGTCATTAGAAATCACTTCCCAAAGAAATTGTCTAAGAATCAGACCGTTTCTTTTTCTCGATGACCTTTTTCTCGAACAATTTATCAACCATCTCAAAAAGTTTTGCAGGATGAAATGGTTTAGTCAAAAAGCCATCCGTACCTGCCGCCATCTTCCAGAAACTATCAGCCAACTCTTCACCTGCCGTAGTTGCCGTCATCATTATAACAATAATATCTTTATACTTATCTTCCGTCTTCAATCTTTCTGTCAACGATAATCCATCCACGCCGGGCATCACAAGGTCGGTTATAACCATATCGATTTTTACCTTATCCAGAATCCGAGATGCAGTAATACCATCCAGTGCCTTAAATATAGTATACTTTACCTTCAATGTCATTTCAACCAAATCGCATATATCTTCGTTATCATCAACTACAAGTATATTCGCCCAGCCCATTTAAGCACCCTCAATTTATCTTCTTTAATTTACCATATCGTAACATTATATCAACTTGTTGACCATTTTCAAAAATTATCGTTGCAATCTTATCCATACCATAACCACTCATCTTAAGAATCACACCAATTCCCAACTGCTTATGCCTTATCTTATCCCCAACATCTAAGTCAACAAGAAATGTCTCATCAACCACATTCTTCTGCTTCTTTAAACTTTGCCCTTTCCATTCTCTTTTATCAGTATATGATTTCGTAAGTCGAGATGGTACATTAAGACTTTCTCTTCTAACCAACATCTCATTTGGTATTTCCTTTATGAAAACAGACGGGATAGAAGTTGCAAATCTACCATACCAATTTCTTGTATTCGCAAAAGACAAATAAAGTTTTTCCTTTGCCCTTGTCATAGCCACATAACAGAGTCTGCGTTCTTCCTCAATCTGTTTAGAATTATCCAGAGACTTTCTATGAGGGAAAATATTTCGTTCCATCGCCACAATAAACACCGCCTTAAATTCCAATCCCTTTGCATTATGAAATGTCATCAATGAAACATAATCCTCGCCATCATACGATGTATCCTCATTTTCATAATCATTAATCAGCGCAACATCTTCCAGAAAATTGTTAAAATCACTCTCAGGATTCTCATCGAAATATTGCTCAACCGAACTTATTAATTCATAAATATTTTCCAGTCTACTTTGTGCTTCCACAGTTTTCTCATCTTCCAGCATCTTAAAATATCCACTCTTCTCAGCAATTTCCCTGATAAAATCATCTTCGGAGATTTCATCAACTTTATCTTTAAGTTTTTCAATTAGACTTACAAAATTTTGCAATTTCTTCCGTGTTCTACCTGCAAATTCTTTTAAATTTTCATCATCGGATAAAAAGTCGAAAATGGACATACCTTTACCCTGACTTACCTTCTCCAATTTAACGAGAGTTGTCTGTCCGATACCTCGTTTAGGCAGATTGATTATCCTAAGCAGACTAACATCATCGGAAGTATTACTAATCAATCGAAGGTAAGCAAGAATATCCTTTATTTCCTTCCGAGAATAAAATTTTATTCCACCAAAAATCTTGTAAGGAATCCTTTTCTGATTAAGCAACTCCTCGAACTGTCTTGATAGAGCATTCACCCGGTACAATATCGCCATATCCGAATATTTTAATCCATCGTCGGATTGCAGCTTCATTATCTCATCAATTACCATTCTTGCCTCATCAAGCTCATCACTTGCTATAGAAAGAACCACAGGCTCACCAACAATTCTCTTGGTCCACAATTTCTTCTCTTTTCTCGAAACATTATTCTTAATCACATAAGAAGCAGCATTAAGAATATTCTGAGTAGAGCGATAATTCTGCTCCAATTTAATCACCCTAGTTCCCTGAAAATCCCTTTCAAACTCGATTATATTCCTTATATCCGCACCTCTCCAACTGTATATACTCTGATCATCATCTCCCACAACACACAGATTTTTATGTATTGCCGTAAGCATCCTTAACAAAATGTACTGAATACTATTTGTATCCTGATACTCATCAACAAGGATATATTTGAAACGCCCCTGATACTGCTGAAGCGCATCTTTATACTTGCGAAACATATCGATTGTCATAAGCAGCAAATCATCAAAATCAAGACCATTCGAATCGGTTATTCTCCCCTGATACAATTGATAAACCTCTTTAATATAAGGATACTCGACAGGATGGATAAATTTAATCAATTTGTCATCATCATAGTAATGAATCATCGCCTGTTTTGAATGACTGATACGATGATGAATATTATTAGGAGTCAAATTATGAGTATCCAATTCCCTCTGTGTAAAAAATCCTTTCTCAATCAAATCAGCCACACATTTTTTGATAATATTAAGTTGGTCAATTGAATCGAATATAACAAAATCTTTTGTTATAGGCATCTTACATTTACTCAAATTATTTCTAAGCATCCTCACACAAGCAGAATGAAATGTCGAAACCCAGAGTGTTTTTGAAAAGTCACCCAAAAGAGAAGTGAGTCTCTCTTTCATTTCCTTTGCAGCTTTATTCGTAAATGTCAGAGCAATTATATTCGAAGGATTAACACCATATTCATTAATCAAATACGCAATTCTATGAGTAATCACACGCGTCTTTCCACTACCAGCACCTGCAAAAATCAGTAATGGATTCTCTTTATGCTTCACAGCCAATATCTGTTGCGGATTAAGCCCAGCCAGAATCCTCTCATCATCTTTCTTCATAAAAAACCTTTTAGCAATGTAATTCTAAATATTTCAGTGTTTTACATAAATCTCTAAAAATGTCTTATGTAAAAGTATAAAATGCACTTTCATTTTCCAATCTAAGACCACACATTTATCACTTGCAATATGATTTTTTAAGAAAATATGATAAGAACATCTAATGCGTTTAAAAGAGAGGAGCAATCTGTGAGAAAAACGAAGAAGAAATATTTTAGAGCACTAACAATAGCAGGTTCAGATTCAGGAGGAGGTGCAGGAATTCAGGCAGATTTAAAAACATTTACCATATTAGGAGTATACGGTATGAGTGTCATAACCGCCTTAACTGCACAAAACACTGTTGGTGTCAATGGCATCCAAAATGCCTCACCCGACTTTGTTGCACTCCAGCTCGATTCAGTACTTTCAGATATTGGAGTTGATGCTGCAAAAACAGGAATGCTCTCCAACAAAAACATCATAAATGTTGTGGCAGAAAAGATTAAACACTATAAAATTAGCAAATTTGTTATTGATCCCGTAATGGTCTCGAAACACGGTTCAAAACTTCTCCAAGATTCAGCTATCAATACTTTAATCAAAAAACTTGTGCCACTTGCACTGATTATTACACCAAACAAAAATGAAGCGGAAATTATCTCTAAGATAAAGATAACAAACACCGCAGAAATGAAAAAAGCTGCTGAAATTATACATAAGCTGGGCGCAAAATATGTTTTTATCAAAGGAGGACATATAAAAGGCGATTCAAACGACCTTATCTTTGATGGAAAAAAATTCATTATTCTAAAAAATGAGCGTATCAAAACAAAACATACTCACGGAACAGGATGCACATTATCCGCTGCTATCACAGCTTATCTCGCAATGAATTATCCACCGATTGAAGCGCTCAAATATGGAAAAAAATTCGTAACACAAACCATAAAATACGCTTTCAAACTGGGTAAAGGCATCGGTCCTGTAAACCACTTATATAAACTTTACAAAAAATAAAATGATTAACTTGACATCAATTTTTAATATTATATAGTATTTACAAAGATTAATTAGGAGAATATATTAATATTTGAAAAATTAAGGGAAGGAGACAAAAAATGGAAGTCTCTTCCGCTCAAATAAAAAAGATAGAAGGAGTCGTAAAGTACCTTGCCAAATACCTTCATTATCGCTCATCTCACTTAGTCCGCTGTTGCCCAAAGATAAAAACCGCCATCAGTGATGTAAGATGGCATGCTATGGATAGAATAAGAGAACTCTTTGCAGCAATAAAAATGTTCGGAACAGACCGATATATGATTATCGATGTATTAACCGGTGAAAACGATCATTTCAAAAGAGGTCTTTACAATCCTCAAAGTCAATACTCGATTTTAGCTGACATTATCGATAGACAAGCTGCCACTACAGAAGTCGGTAGTGGTGTAACAATAACCAATATTCAACAACTATACAAATTCATTGATCATACTTACGATAACCTTATCGAACTAATTCAAACCTGGTTCTGGTGGGACTTACGCGATGCTGTCGAAAACTATCTTCTGGACACTTACTTAGAGAGAATGAACAAACTGAAAAATATAGACCCAACACAACCTGTAATTGATGCTTATAAAAAAGTTCTCAACAAAACACCTGATGAGACAGTTACCAAAGAAGAAATTCTTCAATACGAAGGACAAAAAATCCTAACACTATTCAAATCGATGAAAAGAAAAAGATCAGGTGAAGCCAGTTTCCAGAAAATCCTTGCTCGTGATCCCTTTAATCGACTTGAGATTGATAACTATATTATTGAAATGGCTGAAAGCATTAAAAGAACCCGATCACTCCTTTCTTCAGATGAACTTTCCGAAGATGATATAGATTTCTATTCCAGGAAAATCAAAATCAAACCTGAAGATGTCACTATCCCAAAAGCACTTAAATATGAAGAGACTGAAATGAACAGATTAGAAAAGCTCATAGGAGAATATCTCGAAACCACAGCACATTTAGGTGAACCTTATAATCTGAAAATGAAAGAGACTGAAGACTATGAAAAAAAGATTAATGCTACATTACCGACAGAAATCCTTACTGCTAAAGCTCATAAATAACTGTATATAATTCCACAATTCTTCTTTTTCAACAAAAACACTCATTGACATTTCATAATAGAGATAATCTATTATTTCAAAAACTTTGAACAAAATAAAATGAGCAACAAAAGTATACTTCCTCTAAATTTTGTAAGTTCTCTTAGAACTCTCTTCATAGACAATCCTGTTTTTATGCGTGATATTCGTAGCCGTATGCGCGGTACTAGAATAGTCATCATCATTTCTCTTTATATAATTATAATTTGCACAGTGACATTCTTATATTCTCTTCACTCATTGAATCAGCTTTATCTTTCAGCACAGAATACAAACCAATTGTCCAATATCGGTAACACCCTTTACAAAATTATTTTAACAATAATGAGTTACTTCATCGTTTTTTTCACTCCTATGGCACTTTCTGGCGTAGTAGCAAGTGAAAAAGAAAAGCAGACTTTCGATTTTATTCGAGTCACAACATTAAGTCCTTGGAGATATACCATCGGTTACATCCTTGCGAATACACTTTTCACCACCCTTTTAATCTTTTGCACTTTACCCGTTATATCGCTTTCTTTTATTTTTGGTGGTGTTTCTCCGGATGAAGTTATATACTCATACATAGTTTTAATCTGTCTTGCACTCCTTTTATCAGCTCTCGGTCTTATGATTTCAACACTCAGGAAAAATGTAAGAGCTGCTCAAACTACAACTATTGGCGTTCTTTTCCTGTCATATTTTATGGTTCCTTTAGCTCTAAATTTTTTCTCAAGAATGTATGGTTGGCAGTTTTTCGCACCATCCTCCTTGACCGATCTCCTTTTAGGCAAAACATCCTTTCTCGGAATACTTGTGCCAAATGTTATCTTGATACTTTTTTTCATCGGTTACCTCTTTTCATTTTTCTATATTATAGCCTCAAGAAAGTTGTATAGTATAGAAGTCAAATCATTCTCCTATTCTCAATTCACTATTCTGTTACTCATAGCTGATATTATTTTACTTTCTTTATTCTGGAAACAGACATCGATTCAAACCTTCTCATTTCTCTTTATCATAACCTTTATAATGATAATGATTGCTGTATTTAACTTCTGTCCAAATGTAATAGAAATAGGTGATGAAAGCTGGCGAATCAAAAATAGGATAAAACTCTTCAGGAGAATCGATGAGGCTACAATTTTCGTTTATTGTATCTTTATATTCCAATTCATTATTCTTATTATATTTTTCTATACTAATCCACCTTACATTGCTCCTGGGAAAGCTACACTATTCAACATCTCTAATGTAAATGTACTTACTCTCGGACATATTTTACAAAGTTTGCTTATACTCTTTTTCATCACCACATTTATGGTAGCCATTGCGAAGTTGGGTTCACAAATTATGAAAACAAGAGTCACCGCCGTGAGATTCACCCTTGCCTCATTTATTATAATATTTGTTCTATTGCCCTTCATAACACTCGTATTCTATCTCTCATTACCTGCAAACAAGGCTTTTCCCGCTGCCATACTCAAAATGACTCCCCATATTGCTCTCACAAAAATCTTAGGTCACCCTCTTTACCAAAGAATGAATATCAAAGAAGCATTTTATGGAATTGATCCTGTTACTATTAACCTATGTGTTTATTCCCTAATATCCTTAATTGTTATAGTTTTAACACGCATAAAACGCAAAAAATCACAGGCTAATTTTCTTAAGCTTTTCTCCGATAATCCTTTTGAAAAAACCGATTCCGAATCATCGACAAATGAGTCTCATTTACCTTGACAAGGCGCATAGTCCTTCTTGATAGTATCTCTCATTTAATATCAAACAGATGAAACACAATGAACAAGAAACTTAAAAAGGGACTCTTAATAGTTTTCGAAGGAATAGACGGTTGTGGAAAATCAACTCAGGCAAAACTCGCATTCGAATATGTGAAAAGTCTCGGATACAATGCTGTAGCGTTAAAGGAATATACTGATGGTCATTGGGGCAGAAAAATAAGAGAACTCTCTATAAAAGGCAGAGAAAATGTCACACCTTATCAGGAGTTTGAACTCTTCTTAAAAGACAGAATGGAAGATGTGGAGGAGAATATCAAACCTGCTCTTGAATCCAGGAAAATAATTATTCTCGACAGATATTACTTCTCATCGATGGCTTATCAAGGTGGACGAGGTGTCGATGTGCAAATGATTCAGAAAGAAAACGAAAAGTTTTCACCTATCCCGGATATCGTATTCTACATAAAGATTAACATCGATTCAGGACTAAATAGAATTTCATCAAACCGCCAGAATCAATTCGATGACTTTGAAAAAAAGACATTTTTGAAAAAAGTAAAACACATATTTGACAATATGAACTTTGATTATCTCATCGCAATTGATGGAGATAGAGACATTAACGCTATTCAACAGGACATTAAATCTCATATCGATAAGCTCATAGAGAAATATTCTGTTTGAAAAACAATCCTTTATATTTCAACTACACCTAAACAAAACAATGAAAAACATAGAGTTAAAAGAAATCGAAAATAAAGTTTTAAAAGGTGAACGACTCACCTTTGAGGACGGTGTTAAACTATATAACTCAGATGACATTTTTACAATAGGTCGACTGGCAAATCACGTCAGAGAACAAAAAAACAACAATAAGGCATTCTTCATCACCAATCTGCATATTAATTATACAAATGTTTGTATAAACCGATGTGATTTTTGTGCCTTTAGCAAAGACCTTGATAACGAGGATGCTTACACTTTAACACCTGAACAAATTATCAAAATTGCAAATGAGAAAATTCCACCAGATGCCACTGAGATCCATATTGTAGGCGGACTTCATCCAGACCTTAAAATCGATTACTATATCGAAATATTATCAAATTTAAAAAAACTATACCCAGAAATACACCTGCAGGCATTCACAGCAGTAGAAATCGCACACATTGCAAAAGTATCAAATCACACAGTAAAAGAAACACTAATAAAACTAAGAGAAGCGGGGCTTGGATCGATTCCCGGAGGAGGAGCTGAGATTTTTTCGGAAAGAATCCGCACCATACTCTGTCCAAAAAAAATCCCAGGTTCTCAATGGCTTGATGTCCTTAGAACGGCTCACAAATTGGGAATAAAAAGCAATGCAACGATGCTTTATGGTCACCTCGAAGCAGTTGAGGAGAGAATCGATCACCTTATACAACTGAGAAATCTCCAGGATGAAACCGGCGGATTTATGTCATTTATTCCACTATCATTTCATCCTGAAAATACAAAACTAAAAAATGTCAAATCCCCGGGTGGTTTACTTGATTTAAAGACAATTACTATCAGCCGAATAATGCTCGATAATTTCGACCATATCAAAGCATTCTGGATTATGCTTGGATTGAAACTTGCACAGCTTTCTCTTTTATATGGAGCTGATGACATCGATGGAACAGTAGTACAAGAAAGAATAACGCATTCCGCAGGAGCCAAAACTCCACAAGCAGTATCAAGAAATCACCTAATTGCTCTCATCAAAGAAACAGGTCGCATACCAATCGAAAGAGATACACTTTATAACGAAATAAAGTGAAGTAGGGACAGAACAATGTTCTGTCCTTCAAAATATTATCTCATTCCCACGAAAGTGGGAATCCAGAAAGTATTTAAGTAATTTTTACAAGATTCTGGATGGGACTAAAAAGATGGAATGCGAAGTCTTTATTCAAACAAATTCTTCTCAGTTTCGAATGACTCAAAAACCCTTTGTGTATATTCATCGATGTAATCACTATTCAATCCCAATGACTTCGCAGGCTTAGTTTCTGCAAGATTCAATTCATCCAAAGGCATTCCCCTACCAATTCCCAACTTTCTACACACAAGATTAGCAAATGAAATAACATTTGAATAACTATCATTTTCCAATTTTACCTCACTGCCATTTTCGAGCTTATGGTGATTTTCCACAGCCTCATTAAGTACTTTTGACAACTTCCATTTCCCTATGACCAAACTCCCAACAGCAGGATGGTTAAAACCATTAAGCAAACAGATTTCAGTGTCTACCGAACACAATTCGGGATCATTATAAACAGATTTCATTATTTCCTGATATTTTTCAGGAAACATCTTATACAACACAACTTTCCCTATATCGTGAAGCAATCCGCCGATAAAATACTCTTCATAATATCCAAACTTATTTTCTCTTGCCAACATATTGGCCGCAACTGCACAGCCTATGGAATGTTCCCATAATGCCTTTTCTGCCAATCCTGAACTTTTGAACACATTTTTCGTTGAGGAAACTATAACAAGACTTTTGATAGCATTAAATCCAAGATGAGTGATTGCCTGTGTCAAAGAAGTTATTTCTTTAGACAATCCATAAAATGATGAGTTACAAATCTTGAGTATTTTAGCAGTAATAGCGGCATCAGCAGCAATGATCCTATTTAAATCTTGCGAAGTTGCCTCTGGATCAGCCAATAATTCCATAACCTTCGTTGCAACAATCGGCATCGAAGGCAAATCCTTATCTTCCACTTTAATATCCATCATCTCTTCAGCCATTATCACTCACCGCCCCTAAAGTTATCCCTGATAAACAAAATCATAGTTAGAAAATCATTCTATAATTATAATCGGAACGAATTCTATTTTCTTAATTACTTTTTGTAGAAATTAGAATTTTTTTAATTTATTTATCTTAAAAAATAAAAACTTAAGGAGTTTTATCTAAACTCCTATAAGGCTCAAACAAAATTGCATTTTGCAGGGAATAGTCGTGATCGTTCCCTACAAAAATTAATAAATGATTGACAACAGCAAAGGAATTTTGCACTAAAGAAGCAAACGAACTTATAATGAGAGCGCTTTTATGTACAATGATTTAAAAAATATATTAATATCAAAAGAAGCAGTCGAGAAGCGTGTCAGTGAGCTTGCCGATCAGATCAACAAAGATTACAAAAACTCCGATTTAATCTTAATTGGTGTACTAAAAGGATGCATTTGTCTGATGTCCGACTTATCCAAAAAACTCACTTTCAAACACGCAATAGATTTCTTAGGCACATCAAGTTACGGTAAAAAGACATCATCTTCAGGGCAAGTCAGACTCACGAAAGATATCGTTACCGATATCGAGAACAAAGATGTTCTTCTTGTTGAAGATATCTATGATACCGGACACACAATCAAGTTCGTCTTAGATTTACTTCAAGCCCATAAACCGAAATCAGTCGAAATACTGGCTCTACTTAAAAAATCCTCTAACCACATTCACAAATTCAAAATCAAATATATAGGATTTGAGATTCCCAACGAATTCGTTGTTGGTTATGGCTTGGATTACAATGAACATTACAGAAACTTAGAATGCATTGGAACACTAAAAGATGAACTCATCGAATCCTCAGGATAAACATATTTAGGAGGCTGCACAGTTTATGAAAATATCACGATACTGTTTAATCTTATCCATTCTTACCCTATTGACCATCTCAGTTTTTGCACAAACAACATTATCGAGAACCAATCAAAATTCACAGATTTTCAAAGAAGACCCTGAGTTAACAAAATCTCTCCAAAAGATTTTGAAAAAACATAAATTAGACAGTGACATCAAAACATCTGATGGAAAATTAGAACGAGTATCCTTAGTAGTTGTTGATTTATTTGATCCTGAAAATCCGGTTTTCGGAGCTATTAATCCTCATCTTAACCGTAATCCTGCAGGGATGGAGCGGATATTCATAGCAACTACAGCAATGGAACAGAAAGTACAAGGTATTTACGACTTAATGAAAATCATTATCGCAAACGAATCGAATGTTGTCGATTTCCCTATTCAGCAATTCGATATAAGAAGAAGAATCGAAGCAGGACATTATAAATCCGTCGGAATTTTAATTGATTTAGTACTTACACGAAATGACTTAACAGCCGCTAATGAATTAATCGATATTGTAAGTCGAGATTCCATACAAAAATATCTCGAAGAAAACGGTTTTACCGATACAATCGTAAACAAAAAATACAAAGTACCAGCAGACCGTGATTTCCCTGAATACAAAGATTTACCGGAAAACGCAACAAGTGCTTACGATGTGGCACGCTACTTCTATCTATTATATATGACCAAGATTCTCGATGATGAATCCGCTGAATTGATGAGAAGATATTTCCGCAGAAATTTAATCAGTGGTTATATTGCAGATGGACTCGGACAAGATTCGGTTTTCTATCATTATTTCACATCCGATAAGAATCATACCAACGAAGCGGGAACCGTGGTTCAGAAAAAATTAAGTTACATCATAAGTCTCTTTGCACCTCTATCAGAAGAAACTGCCAAGGAAAAATTCCCAAACCTTACCTGGGACATACACTGTCTCATTATCGACAGAGCTATGGATAGAGTTAAAAAGGATAAATAATTGTCCTCAAACTCTCTCGCCTAATTCAAAAAGGGTGCAAAATCATTATGACAAAACGAAAAACCTTAACCATTGTTGTATTGTATTTTGTATTATCATTTACATTTAACCAAATCCCAATAAGATGTGACCAAAGTAATACATTCACTTTAAAAAATGAACTTTGGACAATTTCGATTCATCCTTCTACTCTTGAGATTAATGCAAAACCAAAAAATTATCCTGAATTTACATTATCAGTTGCTCAAGATAAACTCGGAGAAATCTCAGAAGTTAAACAGAACAAAAATAACATAACCTGGAACATATTAAACAAAGGAATTTCTATAACGATAGATTTGGATGGAAGCGATCTATCTATTCAAATCAAATCAAAAGAACCAGGAGAATTTACATTTCCAATATTCGAACAAAAAGAAAATTCAAAAGCATTAATCTTTCCTCGTTGGGAAGGTTGTTACATCCCTCTCAACGATGAAAAATGGGTAAATTATCTAATCGATTATGGCGAATGGAACACTCTCGAAGGCATCTGTATGCCATTTTGGGGAATTGACTGTGAAAAATATATTCTGACATATATAATCACCAATCCTTACAATAATAAAATTCGATTCAATAAAACAGATGGAAAACTTATGGCTCAATTCACTCACGAATTTCCACCTAATAATGCTAAAAGAGAATATGGATTTATCATCAGTTTGGAAAAAAACTATTCACCGATCGAACCTGCTAAACATTTTCGGAATTACTTAATTGAACAAAGTAAATTTGTCAGTATGCAAGATAAAATGAAAAAGATTCCAAAAGTTGAGCGACTATTAGGAGCTTTTCAGATCTATCTTTGGGGCGATGCACTGTTTACAAGGTATGATATTCCCAGACAAAAATGGAAATCACTTTGTAAAAAACTAATAGAAGAAAGCAAAGCATCACAATCGACTCCCGGAAAAAGAATCAAAGAACTAATGGAGCCGAAACACTGGACAGAAGTAGAGGAAATCACTACTATGCAATGGCCCTATGACTATATTAAAAGTCAAGTAACAAACGAAATTTCTCGCTTACTCACACTCCCTGATTTCTACAATAAAGATTACTGGCAAAATACTTCCATACCCAAAAAAGCAAAGAAACTACTTGATAGAGAAAGAGAATCTCTTTCCCTACCTGAACTCTGTCGAATGAATAGCCTTTTATTTCAATCGGCTTTTTCAGAATTTGTATCACCTGTAGATGATTGGGGAGATGGTGTTTCGGTAAAAATGCTGAAGCAAATTAAACAAGCCGGATTCGACCGAATGAGATTTTGTACAGATGGATGGAGTGGAATAGAAAAGCGACCCGAAGTCGCTCGAGTAGCAGACCAGATGTGTTATCTTTTCGGCACTTATGATTCTTTCCACAGCATACAC